>NZ_JBVVPQ010000006.1:99389-131056 GCF_055811695.1 Bradyrhizobium sp. MI1.3
CCCCCCCCCCCCCCCCCCCCCCCCCCCCCCCCCCCCCCCCCCCCCCCCCCTCCCCGCCGCCCGCCCCCCCCCCCCCCCCCCCCCCCCGTCATCATTTGACGCATGCGCGCAAGTCCTACTTGCGCATACTTGAACGGCTCCGCACCTCGATTACGTCCGGGAGGATTGCAACGAATTGAGGAGCACAGGATGCGCATCTTTGTTGCGGGCGCGACCGGCGCGGTCGGTCAGTATCTTGTTCCGGCGCTGGTCGCCGCGGGTCATTCGGTGATCGGCACGACACGGAATGCGGCAAAAACAGATTTGGTGCGTCGATTGGGTGCAGAGCCGGTCGTCGCCGACGGCCTCGATGCCGGCAGCATGCACGCTGCGGTGATTGCGGCAAAGCCCGACGCCGTCATTCACCAGATGACGGATCTCGCGGCCGCCACGGACCTCCGGCATTTCGATCGGGCCTTCGCGCGAACCAACGAGCTCCGCACCCGCGGAACCGACATTCTGCTGAATGCCGCACGCGAGGCCGGCGCCAGGCGCTTCATCGCGCAAAGCTTCTGCGGCTGGACCTTCAGTCGCGCCGGGGGAACGGTGAAGACCGAGACCGATGAGCTCGACCCGCATCCGCCGCGAGAGCTGCGACGCACGCTTGAGGCAATCCGGTATCTGGAGCGAAGCGTCACCGCTTCGACGAAGCCGGAGGGTATCGTGCTGCGCTATGGATTCTTCTATGGACCCGGCACGGGCACGCTCTCGCCTGCGATGATCGACCAGCTGCGCCACCGGCGTGTGCCGGTGATCGGCGATGGCGGCGGCACGTGGTCGTTCATTCACACCGAAGATGCCGCCTCTGCCACGCTTGCCGCGCTCGAACGCGGGCGCGCCGGCAGCATCTACAATATCGTCGACGATCATCCGGCGCAGGTGAAGGATTGGTTGCCCGCGCTGGCCGAATTGCTCGGTGCCAAGCCGCCGCGTCACATTCCCGCCTGGCTCGGCCGCCTGCTTGCGGGCGAGCATATGGTTGCGATGATGACGGAGGTGCGCGGAGCCTCCAACGGCAAGGCCAAGCGCGAGCTCGGCTGGCTGCCGGCGCATGCCTCCTGGCGCGACGGCTTTGCCGATGCGGCACGGCAGCCCACCAGCCACCGCTCGGCGGCCTGAGGCATCACGCCAGCTTCCGCGGCAGCTCGCCGCCCTTGGTGAAGGCGTCGATCGCCTCGACCATCTGGCTGTAGTGGATGCGCAAGCCGTCCTCGGTGGCGTAGCCGAGATGCGGCGTCAGCACGAGATTGTCGAGCTTGCGGAAGGGATGCTCTGTTGGCAGCGGCTCGACCGAGAATACGTCGATGCCGGCGCCTGCAATCCTCTTCTGCTGCAACGCCTCGAGCAGCGCCTGCTCGTCCACGATCGGCCCGCGCGCGGTGTTGACGAGGAAGGCCGTCGGTTTCATCCGCGCGAGATCGGCAGCCCCGACCAGCCCGCGCGAGCGCTCGCTCAGCACCACATGGATGCTGACGATATCGGCCTTGGCGAACAGCTCCTCCTTGGTGGCGTAGCCGACGCCGGCATCCTTGCACTTCTCCGGGGTCAGGTTCGGGCTCCAGGCGATCACGTTCATGCCGAACGCCTTCGCAATGCCGGCCATCTTGCTGCCGAGCTTGCCGAGCCCGACGACGCCGAGCGTCAATCCTTCGATCTCGACGCCGGCAAAGGTCTGCCAGGGCTCGCCCGCATGCATGCGCGCGTTCTCGCGGCCGATGCCGCGGGTCAGTTCCAGGATCAGGCCCATGGTGAGGGGCGCAGTCGGATCGCGTGAATATTGCGTGCCGGCGATGGTGACGCCGCGCGCCTTGGCGGCCTCCATGTCGATCGAGGCGTTGCGCATGCCTGATGTCAGCAGCAGCTTCAGCTTCGGCAAGCTCTCGAACAGGCTCTTGGGGAACGCGGTGCGCTCGCGCATCGCGCAGACGATCTCGAAGTCGGCCAGCGCGCTCGCCGCGGCCTGCTCGGAGGCGAAGGGATGGCTGAACACGGTGACGTCGATGCGGTCGGACAGGCTTTGCCAATCGGCGACTTCGAGGGCGAGATTGAAATAGTCGTCCAGAATTGCACAGCGCAGCCGCGTCATCAGCGTTCTTCCATGGCGAGAGGTGGAACCAGGCCATGGTTGCGCGCAATCAGGACCGTGCGCAAGCCGTTCGCGTCTTCAAAAATCCGACAGGCGATAAGGGCTCAGAGGTCGCGGGGCTTGAGCCGGAACGGCGCATTCATGCCGTGCTTGGCGCGCCAGGCGGGGCCGGGGCCGCGCATGTAATGCAGTTCGGGCCGGTAGGGGTTGAAAGCGGTGGCGAAGAAGCGCTTCCAGAAGCCCTTGATCTCCGAGGCAAATGCGGAGGCGCTGCCGGCTTCCGCCGGAACGGGAAGGGAATGGGTCTCGATCACGGCCATGACGCTGTCTCGCTGTGCTCCCGTTCATTCTGAGCGGGTGGCGCTGTTTCCGCGCGAAACCGAGCTTTGGCCTGATTTATTAAAAGATAGTTTCAATTGTCCGGATCGGTGGCGGGATGGTGTCCGGCCCGTATTCATCCGTGGTGAACGGAGGGAAAACATTGCCCTTTGGGGGCGGGATCGCTACATCGGCGGCAAGCAAATTTCCTCAAATCGAAGGTTTTCGGGACCGATGGCGCGCCAGTTCATCTATTTCATGCAGGGCCTGACCAAGAGCTACCCGACCCGGAAGGTGCTCGATAACATCCATCTGAGCTTCTACCCGGACGCCAAGATCGGCGTGCTCGGTGTCAACGGCTCGGGCAAGTCGACGCTGCTCAAGATCATGGCAGGCCTCGACAAGGAATATAACGGCGAGGCCTGGGTCGCCCAGGGCGCCCGCGTCGGCTATCTCGAACAGGAGCCGCATCTCGATCCGGCACTCAGCGTACGCGAGAACGTCATGCTGGGCGTCGCCAAGCAGAAGGCTATCCTCGATCGCTACAACGAACTGGCGATGAACTACTCCGAGGAGACCGCCGACGAGATGACCAAGCTGCAGGACGAGATCGAGGCCCAGGGCCTCTGGGATCTCGACAGCAAGGTCGACCAGGCCATGGACGCGCTGCGTTGTCCGCCTGACGATGCCGACGTGTCGAAACTCTCTGGCGGTGAGCGCCGCCGAGTCGCGCTGTGCAAGCTGCTGCTCGACCAGCCTGAGTTGTTGCTGCTGGACGAGCCGACCAACCATCTCGACGCGGAATCGGTGTCGTGGCTGGAAGGCCATCTGCGCAACTATCCCGGCGCGATCCTGATCGTCACCCATGACCGCTACTTCCTCGACAACGTCACGAGCTGGATTCTCGAGCTCGATCGCGGCAAGGGCATTCCCTACGAGGGCAATTACTCGTCCTGGCTGCAGCAGAAACAGAAGCGGCTCGAGCAGGAGGGCCGCGAGGACGCTGCGCATCAGAAGACGCTGGCCCGCGAGCAGGAATGGATCGCGTCCTCGCCGAAAGCCCGCCAGGCCAAATCCAAGGCGCGCTATCAGCGCTATGACGAACTGCTGAAGCAGGCGAGCGAAAAGCAGACACAGACTGCGCAGATCACGATTCCAGTGGCCGAGCGCCTAGGTCAGAACGTGGTCGACTTCGAAGGGCTCAGCAAAGGTTTCGGCGATCGCATGCTGATCGACGATCTCACTTTCAAGCTGCCGCCCGGCGGAATCGTCGGCGTGATCGGCGCCAACGGCGCCGGCAAGACCACGCTGTTCAGGATGATCACCAAGCAGGAAGAGCCGGACAAGGGCACCATCACGGTCGGCGAGAGCGTTCATCTCGGTTACGTCGACCAGTCGCGCGACGCGCTCGATGGCAGCAAGAACGTATGGGAGGAGATCTCCGGCGGCAATGAGCTGATCCTGCTCGGCAAGAGGGAAGTCAATTCACGCGGCTATTGTTCGTCGTTCAACTTCAAGGGCGCCGACCAGCAGAAGAAAGTCGGCGCGCTCTCCGGCGGCGAACGCAACCGCGTGCACCTTGCGAAAATGCTGAAATCCGGCGCTAACGTTCTGTTGCTCGACGAGCCGACCAACGACCTCGACGTCGACACGCTGCGTGCGCTCGAAGAGGCTCTGGAGGATTTCGCCGGCTGCGCCGTCATTATCAGCCATGATCGCTGGTTCCTCGATCGCATCGCGACCCACATCCTGGCCTTCGAAGGCGACAGCCATGTCGAATGGTTCGAGGGCAACTTCCAGGACTACGAGAAGGACAAGATGCGCCGGCTCGGCCAGGACAGCATCATTCCGCATCGCGTGAAGTACAAGAAGCTGACGCGGTGATCTCAGCATGATGCGGCGGGTGCTCATCGCTGCGGTGATCGCTATCACCTGCGGCCTGTCGCCCGCCCGCGCTGCCGACGCCGCCTTCGCGCAGTTCATCGCCTCGCTGTGGCCGGACGCGGAGGCCGCCGGCGTGTCGCGCGCGACGTTCGAGCGAGAGACGCGCGGGCTCGAGCCTGACTACAAGCTGCCGGATCTGATCCTGCCGGGGCGGCCCGCAACGGGGGCGCCGTCGCAGGCCGAGTTCGTGCAGGTGCCGGCCGACTATGTCAGGGAAGCCTCGATCGCGCGCCTCGCGGGCGAGGGGCAGCGGCTGCTGCAAAAATATCGTCCCGCGCTGACGGAGATCGAGAAAAACTCCGGCGTGCCCGCCACCGTCATGCTGGCGATCTGGGGCCGCGAAACCGACTATGGCCGCTACACGCTGCCTTACGATCTCGTGCGCGTGCTGGCGACGCAGGCCTATGTCGGCCGCCGCAAGGACACCTATCGCAACGAGTTCATCCTCTCGCTGAAAATTCTCGGTGACGGCGTGGTGACACGCAAGGACATGCGCTCGTCGTGGGCCGGCGCGACCGGGCTCACGCAATTCCTGCCGTCCGAATATTACAAGCACGGCGTCGATTTCGACCGCGACGGCCGCATCGACATCTGGCATTCGGTGCCGGATGCGCTGGCCTCCGCCGCGCAGCAGCTCGTCAACAAGGGCTGGCAGAGCGGCGTACGCTGGGCTTACGAGGTGCAAGCTCCGGCCAAGGTCGATTGCACCGCCGGCGTGCCCGAGGTGACGAAGCCGATCGGCCAGTGGCTGCGCGAAGGCTTTGTGCCGGTGCGCGGACAAAAGCTCACTGCCGCCGAGCAGGCGCAGCCGGCCTCGCTGCTGCAGCCGGAAGGCATCTACGGCCCGTCCTTCCTGACCACGAAGAACTACTTCGTGATCAAGGAATACAATTTCTCCGATCTCTACGTGCTGTTCGTCGGCCATCTCGCCGACCGCATGACGAGCCCGCAGCCGTTCGCGACGCCGTGGTCTGCCTCGAAGCAATTGCGCACCAAGGATGTCGAGGCGATGCAGCGCGGGCTCACGCGCGTCGGGCTCTACAAGGACAAGATCGACGGCAAGGCGGGCATGCAGACGCGCGCTGCGCTCGGCGCCTACCAGAAGTCGGCAGGCCTCAAGGTCGATTGCTGGCCGAGCGAAGAGGTGCTGCGCTCGATCCAGGCGCGATAGCGAGCCGCAGTTCTTCGCCAAAGAAAAAGCCCGGCCGAGGTGCTCGGCCGGGCTTCGATCGCGGCGCTCATGAACGCCGTGCGATCAGATCAGTAGCAAACGCGAACCGGGCGGACGGTCCAGCCGTAGCCGTCCCAGTAGCGCTGGCGCTGCCAGTAGCAGGGCGGCGGCGGCGGGCCGGGCTCGGCCACATAAACCGGTCCGCCATAGGCGGGACGGCTCGATGCGATGGCACCGCCGACGATTGCGCCGCCGATCAGGCCGGCTGCGATGCCGGCGCCGACGCCGTCATGGGCTTGGGCGGACGGAGTGGCGGTCACCAGCGAACCGGCGATCGTCGCAACCGTAAGGGCGGCAACTAAAGTCTTCTTCATACTCTTGGCTCTCCTGAGAGATGGATGCTCCTTGTTAGGAGCGTCCGGGGTTCAAAGGTTCACGCAGACTCTGATGGAATTGGCCTTGCAGTTAGGAAGCGCGCAAATGGTCAATCCGCGGTAAACGCACACGGAGCTGTGACGAGAAAAAGCGGTCTTTTTCAGGCCCGGAGATGAACGGCGCATCTGGAATGAATCTGCTTGGGGCGACTTCAGCCACAGACTCTGACGCGGCGGACGCGCCAGGCATAACCGTCCCAGAAGCGCTGCTTCTGCCAGACGCAGCCGTCGCCATAATAGTCGTCGGCGACGTAGCCCGGGCCCGGTGCGTAGTAGCGCGGCGGATAGTAGCCCGGGCTATATCCCGGACCATATGCGTAGCCGGGGCCGGGGCCCGGTCCGTAATAATACGGAGAGGCCAGCGCCCCGCCGACAATGGCGCCGCCGATGATTCCGGCTGCCACGCCCGCCGCGACGCCGCGTTGCGCCTGGGCTGGTGTAGCGGCGCTAAGGGCCACCGCGGCGACGGCAGCGATTGCCAGGAGCGACTTCTTCATTGGCTGACCTTTCGAACAAAGCACACGGGAACTCTTTGAGGGTAAAGTTCCATATTTCGATTGAATGATCAATGAACGGCACCTTTGCCGGGGGCGACCAATTAACATGGACCGCAGCTCAGCCAGGGGAGGGCGATGATGGGTAACGCGATGATAAATGCATTGATCGCTGCCGGGGTCGTCTTCGCGATCGGCTACGGCTGGATCACCCATCTTCAGAACCGCAGCCAGCGGCGCTCCCGCGCCGGGGCCGGCGGCAATGGCGGTGGCGACACCGCCACCGGCACGAGCGACGGCTCCTCGTTTGGGAGCTGGTTTTCCAGCGATAGTTCCGGCAGCTCGACCGACGGCGGCAGCTGTTCCAGCAGCGATAGCGGCAGTAGTGGCGGAGATTGCGGGGGCGGCGGCGATGGTGGAGGCGGCGGGGGCGACTAGATCCGCCGCAATCTTGATCCAGCGCAAGGCCCTATTTTAGAGCCGTTCTAGGCTGTTTCCGGGCTAGTTTGGAATAGCTTCAAATTCCGCCTTTTCCTTTTGCATCCGGCCGGCCCCTTAAATATCGATGATGGCGCATCACCAAAGGGCCTGCCGCTTCCATGATCGTTTGTTCCTGTAACGTGCTGAGCGATGACGACATCCGCGCCGCCGTCGCCGAGTCCGACGACGCTGTGCGCCATGCCAAGCAGGTCTATGGGTGTCTCGGCTGTAGCGCCGAATGCGGCCGCTGCGCTCGGACGATCAAGACCATTATCGACGAAGCACTCGGCCCCTGTGCCACGTCCTGCTGCTCCGGCTGTCCGCACAACCACACTGTGGCGGCCAATGACGAGACGGCCCAGCCGGCCGAGTTCGCCCTCGCGGCCTGCTGAAATCTTCCGCAACCCTGGCTGAGCATTTCACCGGCTGCGTCCCGTAGCCGGTTGCTCCAGTCTTCAAACTCATTTAGAAGCGTTCTAAATTCGGTTTACGGCCGATTTGGACTGCAAGAGCTGGAGTGAACCATGCAGGGCGACGCAAAAGTTATCGATTATCTCAACAAGGCACTGCGTCACGAGCTGACTGCAATCAACCAGTACTGGCTGCACTACCGCTTCCTCGACAATTGGGGCCTGCGGGATATGTCCAAGGTCTGGCGCAAGGAGTCCATCGAGGAGATGGAGCACGCCGACAAGCTGACCGAGCGGATCCTGTTCTTCGACGGCTTCCCGAACATGCAGGTGCTCGATCCCTTGCGTATCGGCCAGAACGTCAAGGAGATCATCGAGTGCGATCTCGCTGCCGAGATGAGCGCGCGGGCGCTCTACCAGGAAGCGGCGACCTACTGCCACAGCGTCAAGGATTATGTGACGCGCGACCTGTTCGAGAAGCTGATGAGCGACGAGGAGCACCACATCGACTTCCTCGAGACCCAGCTCGACCTGATCGGCCGCATCGGCCTCGAACTCTACACCCAGAAGCACGTTGGCGGGCTCGAGGGCGAGGGACACTAGGTCCCTTACTCCGCACTCTCCATTCGTCATGGCCGGGCTTGTCCCGGCCATCCACGTGCTACCCTGCAACGAAGACGTGGATGCCCGGGACAAGCACGGGCATGACGCCCGTGTGCGGTTCGAAAGCCGGCTACAACTGCGTCTTGTAGAGCTCTTCCACGATCTCCTGACTCTGCGGCTCACCAAGGCCGGTTTGCTCGTGGACCACCTCGACGATGCTCGGCATCACCGAGCGCGGCACCTTCTCGGACGACCACAGCTTCGAGCGCATCAGGGCCTTGCCGCAGTGGAAATAGACTTCGCTGACGGCGAGGTTCAGCACCGCGCGCGGCGGCTTGCCAAACTCCACCATCGAGGCGAGCAGGTCCGGATCGGCGGACAGCGTGCCGCGGCCGCCGACGCGCAGCGTCTCGTCGAATCCGGGGACGAAGAACAACAGATGCACGAAGCCCGAGCCCTCGACGACATTTCGAAAACTGTCGATCCGGTTGTTGCCGGAGCGATCAGGCATCAGCAGCTGGTTGGGGCCGGCGACGTGGACGAAGCCAACGCCGCCGCCGCGTGGTGAGGCATCGACGCTGCCGTCCGCTCCCGACGTCGCGAGCACGCAGAACGGTGACATCTCGATGAATTTCTTCGCATGCGCATCGATCGCGGGGCGCGCTTTCGCGATCACGCGTGGGCTCGGCTGGGCATAGATGGTGGCGAGGTCTTCGGCGCAAAGATCAGTCACGAAGGTCTCCCTGGTGGAATGCCTGAGAATATCATCTCCCGGCGCGATCGCTATCCCCCTTGTCACGCCGCCGCGGCCACTCGATCACGCCAGCGCAATACAGAGCCCGCCCGATCAGGACCGGCTGAAGCGCCAGCCGCGGCCCGTGGTAGAGCCAGCTGTTGGGGATGCGTGGAAGGTCGATGCCCTCCAGGACATGCTTGATGTTTGCCGCCCACACGCAAAGCGCATAGAGCGCAAGCGCGCGTTCTGTCGTTCACAGGAACCATCGGCCGAGCTAGCACCGCGTCGAGGCGCTATCGCGCTACACCGCATCCGCCGGCACGAAGCAACTGATGATGATGGCGCCGCGGTGATGGACGTACCACACTACGGCCTGGCCGACCGGATTGCCGCGGTCGCGGATGATGGCGCGCTCGGGCACCTCCATCCATTGTCCCTCGATCGGCACCCAATAGGCGCCGCTGCGCACGTCGTACTCAGTGCGATGGCCGTCGGAGACGTCGCAGCAGGGCACGCCGTTCGGTGCGATCACGCTCTTGAACCAGGCGCGGATGTCAGGCGGGACGTGATCATATTGCCCGTTGTCGAACGCGAACGCTGCGCCCGTCAGCGCCGCCAGCCAAACGCACAGTACGAGCCTGTGCATGCGATCCTCCTCATCGCGTGTCGTGCCATTGGCGCGCGATTGCCCCGCGCGTCGATTCGTATCGTTGATGCGATTAAGCCCGACCTGTCAGCGCAATGCATGCTCAAATAATATGCGGCGTCGAGGCGCCGCATATGATGCATGGCGAACATGGCGGCAAGCCTGGCAATCCTACATCGTCCGCTGCGGCGCGGTTTGCAGAAACTGCCGGACCTGCTCGCTGTAGAATTTGGCGTTCCCCGTGGTGCCGTGGCCGCGCGTCTCCGTGCTTGCTGGGATGAGATACAGTTTGCCGTTCTTGACCCGCGTCATCGCAGCGTCCGTGAGGCCGGTCTCAGGCGGGTTGCGTTCGTCGTCGGCGGAATTGATCAGCAGCAGCGACGCTTCGATCGCCTCCAGCTTCTCGCGGGCATTGTAGTCATGCGAGGACTCCCACTGGTAGACGAAGTCGTTGGCATCTGCGGTGATCGCCATGGCCAGCCGCTCGTCGACGATCTTGTCGGCCTTCGCTGCCGTCGGCGCCTGCGATTGATAGGCCAGCGTTCCGCCGATGCTCGCGATGCCGTAGGCGGTGATCGCGTATTTCATCATGCGCGGCTGGCTGGTGTAATTGCCGCCATTGTAGTCGGGATCGCTGCGGATGGTGTCGAGCATGATCCGCCGCAGCATCCAGTTGCGCGACGCCATCTCGGTCGGCTGCGAGGCCATCGGGATCAGCGCGTCCATCGCCTTGGGATATTTTTCGCCCCACAACCAGGTGTGCATGCCGCCCATGGAATTGCCGATGACGAGCCGCAGGTGCTTGACGCCCAGCCCTTCCGTCACCAGGCGATACTGGGCTTCGACCATGTCCTCGTAATCGTATTTCGGGAAGCTCGTCTTCATCCCGTCGGACGGTTTTGACGATTTGCCATGGCCGATATTGTCGGGGATGATGATGTAATATTTGGAGGCATCCAGCGGCTGCCCCGCGCCGAACAGCTCGCCGGCAAAGGCTGGTGACAGCATGCTCGCGCCCGAGCCGCCGGTTCCGTGCAGCACCAGGACCGGCTGGCCGCTCGGCTCACCCACGGTGGTGTAGTGCAGCTTCAGCTCCGGCATGGTCTCGCCGGTGTGGAACTTGAAATCCCTGACGACCCAGTCGCCCTGCTTCGGTGCCGGATAATCGGCCGCCCATGCGAACGTCGAGATGGCCGACACAGAGACGGACAACAGGATGGCTGACAGCGCCGCGCAAGAAGCTTTCATGTCTATTTCCCCCGTGCGGCTCTGGTCGGCGGCCGCGTTGCGGCGGAACTTAGCAGAACTGTCCGGAAGGATGTAGGATTTCGTTTTCGCCGGTCGTCCTTGAGGGAAAGGTCAGGAGAGAGTGCATGTGCCGCAACATCAAGACGCTGTTCAACTTCGAGCCGGAGGCGACGGAGGATGAGATCCACGCCAGCGCGCTCCAGTTCGTTCGGAAACTGTCCGGCTTTAACAAGCCTTCGCAGGCCAACGAGGCGGCCTTCGATCGTGCGGTGGCGGAGGTCGCGGAGGCTGCGCGAAAACTCCTGACGTCGCTGCACACCCACGCCCCGGCACGCGACCGTGAGGCCGAGGCGGAAAAGGCCAAGGAACGTTCGCGGCTGCGCTTCGGCTAGGCGGCTCGAAGGTCCGTTCCGTGATCTGGCTCACGGTGAAAGCGGTCGCAACGCGCGATGATGTTCGCCGGGCTTTTGACACCCGGGAGCACGACCATGAGCCGCCCTCTTCTTCCGCTGAAAGCAGGTGCCGTCGTTTTCACGCTGCTGTGGACAGCGTGGATGACGTGGTGGAGCGGTTCGTTCTCGAGCGCGAACGTCGTGATCCTGGCCTTGTGCGGCGCAGCGGTCGGTTATCTCTGGTACCGCGCCATGCGCTGGCAGTTCGAGCGTATGGGCATGCTGCCGCGACGCGAGAATGGGACGAAATAGATTCGTCTGTCAGTCCTAGCCGTGCTTCTTCTTTTTCTTCTTCTTCCTGTGATTGTCGCCTTCGCTGTCCTCGTCCTCGTCACCGAGGGGCGCGTCGTCGGTCTCCTGCACGGCTGCCTCCAGCGCCTCGCGCTCGGCGGCTTCACGCTCGCGCTGGCGACGGCGCTCGTCCCAGGCGTCGAACAGTTGATCGAGCCACGGCAGCACCTGCTCGATCGACGGCAATGGGCCGGGCGGACCGGCCTCACCACGCGGGCCTTGCGGCCCCGCCGGCCCTTGCGGTCCGACAGGTCCCTGTGCACCGGCTGCCCCGCGCGGTCCGGCTTCGCCCTGCTTGCCTTGCGGGCCGGGCTTGCCCAGTGGTCCGGCCTTTCCGATCGGACCCGGCTTGCCCTGCGGCCCCGGCTTGCCACGCGCGCCATCGGGGCCCCGCTTGCCCGGATGGCCCTGTGGTCCCGGCCGCCCCGGTTCGCCCTGCCGTCCGCGCGGTCCCTGAGGTCCCTGCCGTTTTTGTTCGTCTGCCACGCCGCTGCTCCCTTGACCGGAAGCAAGCTAATTAGCGGCGTTTGACGACAGCGGCAATTCCGCCGGGCTCGCGCCTGGGCTTGATCAACACCAATCGGCCGCACGTCGCGCGCTAGTCGTGATAGGCCGGCACCTCGATGCCGGAGGCGGCGTAGAGCCTGATCTTGTTGCGCAGCGTGCGCACCGAGAGGCCGAGCACGCGCGAGGCGCGCGTGCGATTGCCGTCGCAACGGGCGAGCGTCTGCAGGACGAGCTCACGCTCGACCTCGTCGACGGTCGCGCCGATCAGCAGCGGAACGATCTGGTTCGGTGAAAGGAAATATGCGCCCGGTTCGGACGCAGCGACATGAACAGTGGTCATCGACACACTCCCCGATCAACGCCCGCCTCCCTCTTTGGAAGCGGATCGAGAACAAACGACCCCCAAGCCGTAAATCTACGGTGGGCGGGTTTGGTTAACGAAAGGTTAACCGCGGGGCGATCGCACCAATTGACCTTGGGAATGCCGCCGCACCGCCGCGATTGGCACGGATTGCATGTTCCCGCGAGCATACTCCGCATTGCCAAGCAGGCATCATCCCGCTCACACCGTCCGGTATCCGCCATCCACCATCACGATCGTTCCCGTGACGTAGGCCGACATGTCCGACGCAAGGAAGATCGCGGGACCCACGATGTCCTCGGGCTTGCCGGTGCGCGCCAGCGGGGTGTGATCGACGAAGGCCTGCACCAGCGCCGGATTGGTCGCGCGCACATTGGCGTTGATGTTGGTCTCGATGAAGCCCGGCCCGATCGCATTGACGCGCACGCCCTCCTTGCCGAGCTCGACCGCGAGCGCCTTGGTGAAGCCGAGCACGCCGTGTTTCGAGGTGGTGTAGGCCGCCGAGCTCGGCGTGCGCAGATGCACGAAGGACTGAATCGAGCCGATATTGACGATGCGGCCCTTCGCTACGCGCAACGGGCTCAGGAACGCCTGCGTCATGTTGAAGACGCCGTTGAGGTTGAGCGAGATGATGTCGTTCCAGTCCTTCGCCACCGTCTCCGTCTCCGCGGTGAAGGCGTTGCGGCGAGTGATCCCGGCATTGTTGACGAGGATCGAGACCTGCCCGACCTCGTCGGCGACTTGCTTGGCGAGCGCGAAGCAGTCGTCGCGTTTGGTGACATCGAGCGCAAAGCTCTCGGCCTTGCCGCCGGACTTGCGGATCCCCTCGGCGGCTTCCGCGACCGTGTCGGCGTTGACGTCGAGCAGCACCACTTGCGCGCCCTCGCGGGCGTAGCCGGCCGCGATGGCCCGGCCGATGCCCGAACCGGCGCCCGTGACGATTGCGATGTGGTTCGCGAGCAATGCCATGACAATTTCCTCCCGATTTCTTTTCGAAGTTTCATGAAAGGCTAACTCGAAATTAAGGGGTCGGAAACGGCGGCCTTGGCATACTGGTCTTGATTGCTAAACGTTGCGCGCATGATGGAACAGCTCGAATCCTGGAAATTCGCACTCGAACGCCTGCGGTCGGCGGACGGCGCCGATTGGGCCGAGGCGGGCCGGCTGGTCGCCGAGGTCGCGCGGATGAGCACCGATACCATGCTGCGTCAGGCCGCCGAGCAGGCGCTTCCGGTGCTGCGCCAGGCCGTGGACAATGACGATCACAGCGTCACGCTGGCGGCCCGGCGCCGTCTCGGCGTGGTGCTCGACGTTGTCCACGACCTGACCGCGCCGCGCTTCGGCCGCCGCAATGCTGCGCCGAAAAAATTGTCCAGCGAGGATCGCGCCCGCAAGGTGCTCGGCCTGCCGCTCGCGGTGCAGCTCACCTGCGAGGACATCAACCAGGCCTATCGCCGCGCCGCCAAGGGCATGCACCCCGACCACGGCGGCAGCGCCCAAGCGTTCATCGACCTTGCCGCCGCGCGCGATATCCTGATCCATCCCCGCGCCTACAAGGACGCGTGAGAGCTCATGTGCTATCCTGTAGCCCGGATGAGCGAAGCGACATCCGGGACGGGTCTAGCCCATGGTTCTGTATCGCAGAAATTTTCTTCCCGGCGGCACCTACTTTTTTACTGTAGCGCTCTTCGACCGCCGATCGACCATTTTGATTGAGAACGTTGACGCCCTGCGCGATGCCTTTTCGGGCCGCTCGCAGGGAGCGCCCGTCCGAGGTCGATGCGATTGTGATCCTTCCGGACCATTTGCATGTCGTCATGAACCTCCCGCCGCATGACGCCGATTTCGCGGGACGTTGGCGAAGGATCAAGGGGCATTTCAGCAGCGCACTACTGCATGCGGGTATCGACGTAGCCCGCCAGTCCAATGGAGAATTGGCTCTGTGGCAACGACGCTACTGGGAGCACACGGTTCGCGACGAAGATGATTTCGCCCGCCACGTGGATTACATTCACTTCAACCCAATTAAACATCGCTACGTCCAGCGCGTTTGTGATTGGCCGCATTCGTCCTTTCACCGATATGTGCGGGCGGGATTGCTCCCGGAAGATTGGGCGGGCGATGCCGGCGAAAGCGGGATTGCTTTCGGTGAGCGAGCCGAGGGAGGCTGACCGGGCGTAGGTTGAATTCCCGGATATCGCTTCGCTCATCCGGGCTACGGACGTCGGACTTGGAGTCGAGCCTCAGCTCTTGTTCACGCAGCTCGGATAGGGCGCGGCTTCGCCCGCTACGATCGGGCAGAGCTCGATCGGGCTGAGCGCGCGCAGACGGGCCTGCCAGCGGTCGTCGTTCACCGGCGGCTGGTCGGTTTCGGGGCCGCGCTCGGCCCATTGGATCGTGTAGTAGTCGCTCGTGCCCTTCAGCGTGACCAGCAGTGCGGTTTCGCTGTGCCGGGTCGGACCGCTGTCGACGCGGCCGCAGCCGATCACGGCGACGAAACCTTCGAACCGGCCGAACGTGGTGGCGCCAAGCGGCCTTGCCGCAAAGCTGTCGGGGCAGGCGGATTTGAAACCGCTTGCGATCGAGCCCGCGAATTTCTCGGGCGATGAACCTGGAGTGAGCGTCATGCCCTTCTCGCCGGTCACGGTGATCATCTCGGTCCAGCGTTCAGGCGTCTCGCCCTTCAGTACGGCCTCGCGGATGTAGTGGCCGCCCTTGGTGTTCTCGAACACCGCGGAAAAATTCGACGGCATCGCGAAGCTGACCAACTGGCCGAACACCGGCGAGATCACGCGGAAGGATTGCGGGGCCTGTGCGTTTGCCGTTGCGGCGATCAGCAGCGATGCGGCCAGAACCGTGGCTTTCGTCGGCGCGCGCATCGATTGGCTCCAAAGCCGCGAGGTGAAAAACAAGCGGGCAAAAACAAGCGGGCAAGGATGCTGGTTGGCGCGGGACGCTGGGAGGCGCCCCGAACAAGATGTGAGTAGGTCCGCCAGCTGGCCAGGTTCAAAGCGGGTGCGCGGAAAATGCGCGATCTCGGCCGAAAAACCAGTGGCGCGTCGAAAAGAAAAAAGGCGGACCGCTCGCGCGATCCGCCCTTTGAAATCCGATCTGTCGCCTCAGGCCTAGAGCGTGCAGCGGCGCTCCCCGCGCAGCTTGATCTGGAGCTCCGAGGCGGCGGTGAAGGTCGGGAGCGGCTTGCTGACGACCTTGTAGGTCGACACGCCCCACTGGAACGGCTTGTACTTCAGGTCCTCGTTCCAGACCTGGCAGATGCCGGTGTTGTCCCAGCGGATCACGTAATAACCGACCGCCGCCGACGCCGGCACGGCGAACACGGAGGTGGCGATGCCGGCAACGGCACAGAGGGCGAGAACGCGACGCATGAAATATCTCCTGATGGGAACGTGAGAGGAAACTGGTGCGGCAAAATGGTGCGGCTGGCAAGCGGGGCGGCGACCGTTCACGGACATGTCAGTCGTTGGTCGGCTGTTCGGATGCCCCTTATGCCTTGACTGTCGCCGGACTATCACACGTCTACCCCTTGGCCAGCGACGCGACCGCCTCGATCTCGATCAGCATCTTCGGATCGGGCAGTGCGTGGACCACGCAGGTGGTGCGGGCAGGGTAGGGCGGCGGCCCGAAGGCGCCGGCATAGAGCGCGTTCATGGCGGCGACGTCGGAGGCGCGGGTCAGCAGCACGTTGACCTTGACGAGATCGCGGATCGCGGCGCCGGCCTCTGCCAGCACGCGCTTGATGTTGACGGCGACGTTGGCGAACTGCGCCTCGAAGCCATCGGGCAGCGCGCCGCTCGCGTCGAAGCCGGGAATGCCGGAGACGAACAGGAGATCGCCGGTGCGCGTGGCAAAGGACAGCGGCGGCGCCTTGATGTGGGGCGGGGGCGCGAAATGCTGGATCGGCATGAGATCACCTCGGATGGACGGCAGGAAGCGCAAGCGTAGCGGCAGGTCGGGGCGCCTCCAACAAAAAACGCGAAAACAACCCCATGCACAGTAGGCATCCGGCGGGAATCATTGAGCTTTCTTTTTGACTTCGGGAAAAGCAAAATAACCGTTGCTCCGTCGGGCAAAACAGGGGCAGAATGGCATGATGGCGGGTGAGCGTCTTGTCGCGCCAAACTCCGCCGTCATGCCCCGGCTTGACCGGGGGCATCCAGGGCGCTGCGGCTTCTCGGTTCACCATCGCCCTCTCTGGAATACTGGATCGCCCGGTTAAACCGGCGATGACAGTTGAGTGTGTTGCTACAGACCCCGACTCACGTCCGCGCCCATCATGTTGCCGCCGCGATGCATCGGATACATTCGCGTCTGATTCGTTTCCCCCTTGAAGAATAGCCCCCGGAGACCCTCATGAAGTTCGCATCCACCTTCCGCGCCGCGCTGGTCGGCATTGCCGCGCTTGCCGGCCTCTCGACCTCGGCGCTGGCCGACGGCGGCACCGTGGTGCTGACGATCTACAAGGCGGGCTGGATCATCGGCGGCTCCGGCGGTTCGGGCGTACTGAACTTCCGCGGCCGCGCCTATTCGCTCTCGACCGGCGGTCTCGACTACGGCCTCGTCTTCGGCGGCTCCAAGACCGTGCTGCGCGGCCGCGTCTCCAACATCAACCGGCCCTCCGATATCGCCGGCGTCTACGGCGCCGCCGGTGCCGGCATCGCAGTGGGCCGCGGCGCGCGTGCGATCGTGCTGACCAACCAGAAGGGCGCCGTGCTCGAGCTGTCCGGCACGCAAGTCGGCCTGATGGCGAATGCGGATCTGAGCGGGCTCGCGATCACGATGCGGTAGGGGCGATCAGCTCAATTCCCGCATGAGCGAGAGCGACATGCGGGTCAACCCTCGGTCCCGGATGTCGCTGTCGCTCATCCGGGCTACGTTCCCGTCACCGCCGCGTGAATCCGTTCGCAATGTGCGACGAGATTTGCGTGCGCATCGACGAACGCCTTCAGCGGTGTCGGGATCGGAAAGAAGAAAATGTTGGCGATGAAGCCGTAGATGCCGGCATCGACGCTAGTCGGCGCCGCGCCGTGCACGAAGCCGGCCGCCGGCACGATCTCCGCCAGCACCTGCAGATCTGCGAGCCCCCGCGCATAGGCCTGCTCGGGCGTGTAGCGGCCGATGCCCTGGAAGTGATAACGCTGCGCATTATACGCCTTCGCCTTCTCGAATCCTGCCGCATCGATCTGCTTGTGCTGCGCGATGAAGGCGTCGCGAAACGCGGGATAATAACGCTCGTCCTTCCAGCGCGAATACGACATCACCCAATAGAGATCGTCGAGCATGCGCGTGACGAAGTGGTTGGTCCGCCTCTGCTCCGCAGTTAGCGCGGCGTCGATGGTGAGGCGGTATTTCGCGGTCGCATGCGCGATGATGGTCTCGCTGTCGCCGATCGTCTCGCCGTCATCCACGACATAGGGCAGCTGCCCGCGCGGCGCGGCGGAGGCATCGAACACATGCTCATGCGCGAACGGTACGCCCGCGAGCTTCAGGAAGGCATAGACCTTGAGGCCGTAACCGTTGTTGTCGGCGACACCGAACAGGTCTGGATAGGAGTAGAGGGTCAGCATGGGACGCTCCTCGCGCTGAAGTCGTATCGCCGCCGTGACGCGCTTGCAACAGTTCCGCGCTTTGTGCGCCGCCTCCTTCGATCGGAGGACGATTGCATCGTTGCTGGTTTGCCCCGACAACGCCATCCGGGATTGTTATACTCCGCATCCCCGTGACGTCAGCGATGGTGACCCTATGGCGAGAGAGCTGGAAGGCAAGGTTGCGGCCGTGACCGGGGCCGCGTCGGGCATCGGATTGGCCAGCACCGAGGCGATGCTGGCCGCGGGCGCGCGCGTGGTGATGGTCGACCGCGACGAGGCCGCGCTGAAGTCGCTCTGCGACAAGCACGGCGACGCCGTGATCCCGCTGCTCGTCGACCTGCTGGACCCAAAAGACTGCGCAACGCTGCTGCCGCGCGTTCTGGAGCAGGCCGGCCAGCTCGACATCCTGCATGCGAATGCCGGCACGTATGTCGGTGGCGATCTGGTCGATGCTGACACCATGGCGATCGACCGGATGCTGAACCTGAATGTCAACGTCGTGATGAAGAACGTGCACGACGTGCTGCCGCACATGATCGCGCGCGGGACCGGCGACATCATCGTCACGAGCTCGCTGGCGGCGCATTTTCCGACGCCATGGGAGCCGGTCTACGCGTCGTCCAAATGGGCGGTCAACTGCTTCGTCCAGACAGTGCGGCGCCAGGTCTTCAAGCACGGTATCCGCGTGGGCTCGATCTCGCCCGGCCCGGTCGTCAGCGCCCTGCTTGCGGACTGGCCACCCGAGAAGCTGAAGGAAGCCAGGGACTCGGGAAGCCTGCTGGAGGCCGGCGACGTGGCCGAGGTCGTGATGTTCATGCTGACGCGGCCACGCGGCATGACAATTCGTGACGTGGTCATGCTGCCGACCAATTTCGATCTTTAGGGCGCTAACGGTCCTGCGAACCCTTCGATGCAGCGGTGAATATCGCCAATTGCGCATCGAAAGCGCGCCTGAAGGCCGGCCGCGCTTCGCCGCGGGCGACATAGGCGGCGATTTCTGGATATTCGTCCAGCAGGCCTGACGCGTTCAACCGGCGCAGCACCGTCACCATCATGAGATCGCCGGCGCTGAACGCACCGTCGAGCCAGTCGGCATCGCCGAGGCGGCGGGACAATTCGCCGAGCCGGACACGGACGCGATCCTGCAGCGTGGGCAGCCGCTCCGCGTACCAGCTCTGGTCGCGCTCGAACAGCATGGCCATCCCGAGCTCGACGATCGGCGGCTCCAGTGTGCTGAGCGCGGCAAACATCCACGCGATCGCGCGGGCCCGGGCCTGCGGCTCCGTCGGCAGCAGCCCGGCATGGCGCTCCGCGATATGGAGCACGATCGCGCCGGTCTCGAACAAGGCGAGGTCGCCGTCCTCGTAGGTCGGGATCTGCCCGAATGGATGTAGCGCGAGATGCGCGGGCCCCTTCATGTCCGCGAACGAAACCAGATGGACCTCGTAAGGCTGCCCCACCTCTTCGAGCGCCCAGCGCACCCGCATGTCGCGGGCCTGTCCGCGGCCGCGGTCGGGCGAGTTTGCGAAGGCGGTGATGGTGGGAGGCATCGGAGGTCTCCGGGGTTGATCGCGTTTTGCGTTCGGAGGACGAATGGAATGAGTGGATTCCGACAGGTTAATGGGTTTTCGTGGACCCCGTAGCCCGCATGAGCGATAGCGATATGCGGGGCAGCTGCCGGCCCCGGATGTCGCTGTCGCTCATCCGGGCTACAAGAAAAACCCGCCGCCACTGTCGGATCGTTGCCTCCTGCCTCGTCCTTGGAACATCGGCGCGCCGCCGCGCGGCCGCGCGAGACAAAAGGATTTCCATTCATGACCTCCATCACGCCGTTTCTCTGGTTCGACAACAACGTGCCGGAGGCCGTCGCCTTCTACAAATCGGTGTTTCCCAATGCCAAGGTTGAGACCGTCAGCGACTTCATGGCGGTGTTCGAGCTCGAAGGCCAGCGCTTCAACGCGCTCAACGGGGGGCCGCAATACAAGTTCAACGAGGCGGTGTCGTTCTTCATCAGCGTGGAAACGCAGGCGGAAGTCGATTATTTCTGGGACAGGCTCACCGCCGACGGCGGCGAGGAATCCCGCTGTGGCTGGCTCAAGGACAAGTTCGGGCTGTCCTGGCAGGTGATCCCATCAGCGCTCGGCCGCTATCTCGGCGACCCCGACCGCAGCAAGGCGAACCGCGTCGTGCAGGCGATGATGCAGATGAGAAAGATCGTGATTGCGGACCTGGACAGGGCGTATGCGGGGTGAGGGGCGGGCCGTGGTGACGGTGCCAACTCCTCATGGTGAGGAGGCGCGTAGCGCCGTCTCGAACCATGCAGGCCCACATCCCGCCGCGGCTATCCTTCGAGACGCCCGCTACGCGGTCTCCTCAGGATGAGGTCTGTGGGTGTTGAGTGTCCAGTGCAGCGACCCACGCCGCAAGCTCGCGCCACGGCTCCAGCGTCCAATGCCCGGACGCCGCACCCGACGGCGACGGCAGCACGAACACCTCGGGCAAGCTCTCATCCCGCGGCTGCCGCCCCAGCGCAATCCCGCTCGACGGCCTGCCATAAAACAAGCTCGCCGCCTTCTTGCTCGTGAATGCAATCGTCCTCGGGCGAAACTTTTCGATCTTGGCCCTGAACCCCGGCACGTCGATTGTCTCAGCCGCGATCTGGTGATCCATTCCGGCGCCCGACTTCGACAGATCAGTGAAGCCGATCCCGAGCTCGAGCAGGCTTGCGAACTCGCCCGGCTGATAGCGCCGCGGCGTGATCCCTGCCTCATCGATCGCGCGCCAGAAGCGATTGCCGGGATGGGCGTAGTAGTGCCCCAGCTCGGCCGAACGCGTCGAGGCAGCGGTGCCCACGAAGACGAGACGGAGGTTGGGGCGGAGTTGGTCAGGGAGGCGGTGGAGGGCGGGGTCGGGCAAATCAGGCCTCGGGAGGATCGTCAGCATTGTAGTCCGCATGAAGCGAAGCGGAATGCGGGAGCTGGGCTTCGCTCGCGCTCCATCTGGGCTACGCTTGCTCGCTGCGCAGGGTAGGTTAGTGCAGCGTAGCCCACCAATCGTCCAGCATCCTGCGTGCTGTCACGAGCATCGGCATAAGCAATCGCCCTGCAACGGTCATGCAGCCGGGGCCATTCTGCTCTTCTTTCTCCTTGAGAATGCCGGCAGCAACAAGTGCGGCGCGATCATCCGGGCAAAATTCGGAAGATTTTCGATCCAACTCCTCAAGGCTGAGTGAAGTTGCGAGAATGCAGGCGCCGGTACCGCGATGTCCTGCGGTCTGTGCGATTGATTTGAGTATCAACTTGTAAGCGCGCGTCGCCGTTATCTGGTGGTCCCAAGGGGATTGCAGCCACCAATTGCCGGCAACGATCCGCGCGGTAGAGACGACGCCGGCGTGGTAGGACGTCGTTGGGTCGCCAAAGCTCGTAGAAAATGCATAGCGCCAATTCCAAGCCTCGACCTTCATATCGACCGGAATAAGAAGATACTTGAACGAAGGCGAATTTCCTTCGTTTTCTGTTCGCTGGATGAAGCGGTCTGCCACCCTGGTGACCTCGAACTGCGTGGGCGTTGCACGCAATTCGGGTCCGAGTGGAAGGTCGAGAGCCCGCACGGTGACGGGCGCGGTGAGCACGCGCTGAAGCGCGCAAACCAGCGGATGAACGAACTCGGTGCGCTTCAAGTCTGATTGGATGTAAAGCACGACCTCTGCAGGCGCGATCGGCCCGCCGGCCACGCGTGGCTGCTCCTGCGCCGGCGCACCTGAAATCTCGGCGAGTAGGAAGAAGAATATCAGATCATGTAATCTGTACTTCAAAGGTGCGATACCGCTCGCGCCACAGGGGCCTGCTGTCTATCTTACAGCGATATGAAGCGAACTCGCAACCAACGGAGGTGGAGACTTCACAAGGTAGGTTAGCGAAGTGTAACCTCCATGTTGGAGAAGAAAGCGATTGATGATACTGCCCTCGCTCTTCGAACTATGGCCGATTGTCTTAACAAAAAGGCCGGGCTTTCGCCCGGCCTTCAACGCAAGTTCAGTTCGATCATCCTCACAACACCCGATTACTCTCCTTCACCTTCTCCGCATCCAGATACAAGTTCTCGCCCATCTCCTTGAACTTCGCGCTCATCTTGGCCATGCCGTCCTCGGCGGTCCCGCTCATCGACATGCCGACGCCGTTCGGATCGTTCAGCGTCGCCGCGTAGTCCCGCACGTCCTGGGTGATCTTCATCGAACAGAACTTCGGCCCGCACATCGAGCAGAAATGCGCGACCTTGTGGGCTTCCTTCGGCAGGGTCTCGTCATGGAAGTTCTTGGCGGTGTCGGGGTCGAGGCCGAGGTTGAACTGGTCGCTCCAGCGGAAGTCGAAGCGGGCGCGGGACAGCGCGTCGTCGCGCAGCTGGGCGGCCGGGTGACCCTTGGCGAGATCGCTGGCGTGCGCGGCGATCTTGTAGGTGATGACGCCGACCTTGACGTCGTTGCGATCGGGTAGGCCGAGATGCTCCTTCGGCGTGACGTAGCAGAGCATGGCGCAGCCGAACCAGCCGATCATGGCCGCACCAATGCCGGAGGTGATGTGGTCGTAGCCCGGCGCGATGTCGGTGGTCAGAGGCCCGAGGGTGTAGAACGGCGCTTCGCCGCACTCCTTGAGCTGCTTGTCCATGTTGATCTTGATCTTGTGCATCGGCACGTGGCCGGGGCCTTCGATCATGACCTGGCAGCCCTTGTCCCATGCGATCTTGGTCAGCTCGCCGAGCGTCTCCAGCTCCGCGAACTGGGCGCGGTCGTTGGCGTCGGCGATCGAGCCCGGACGCAGGCCGTCGCCGAGCGAGAACGAGACGTCATACTTGCGCATGAGGTCGCAGATCTCGTCGAAATGGGTGTAGAGGAAGCTCTCCTTGTGATGCGCCAGGCACCATTTCGCCATAATGGAACCACCACGAGAAACAATGCCGGTGACGCGGTTGGCGGTGAGGTGGATGTATTGCAGGCGCACGCCGGCGTGGATGGTGAAATAGTCGACGCCCTGCTCGCACTGCTCGATCAGCGTGTCCTTGTAGAGCTCCCAGGTCAGCTTGACCGGATCGCCGTCGCACTTCTCCAGCGCCTGATAAATCGGAACGGTGCCGATCGGCACCGGCGCGTTGCGCAAAATCCATTCGCGCGTGGTGTGGATGTTGCGGCCCGTCGAGAGGTCCATCACGGTGTCGGCGCCCCAGCGGATCGCCCACACCATCTTCTCGACCTCTTCCTCGACCGATGACGTCACCGCCGAGTTGCCGATATTGGCGTTGATTTTCGTGAGGAAGTTGCGGCCGATGATCATCGGCTCCAACTCTGAGTGGTTGATGTTGCAGGGAATGATGGCGCGGCCGCGCGCGATCTCGCTGCGGACGAACTCCGGGGTGATGAAGGCGGGCACTTCGGCGCCAAAGCTTTCGCCGTCGGCAAGGGCTGCTTCCGCACGCTCGAGCTGCTCTTTGCGGCCGAGGTTTTCGCGTGCCGCGACGTAGATCATCTCCTTGGTGATGATGCCGGCACGGGCGAATTCGAGCTGGGTGATCTTGTGGCCGTCGAGGCCGCGCAGCGGCTGGTGATAGGCCGAGAACGCGCGCGCGGCCTTGTCGGTGGAGACGCTGCCATTGTCCTCCGGCTTGATCTGCCGTCCCTGATATTCCTCGACGCCGCCGCGCTCGAGCACCCAGCCCTTGCGGCCGCGCGCGAGACCGGCGTTGACGTCGATGGTCACGGACGGGTCGGTGTAGGGACCGGAGGTGTCGTACACCGGCAGGTTCGGCTCGCCGGCACCCTCGGACAGGATGATCTCGCGCAGGGGCACGCGCAGCTCAGGCGCGGCATCGGGCGAGGCGAAGATTTTTCGCGACGAGGGCAGCGGGCCGGTGGTGACGGCGGGAACGGTCTTGTCGGGGTTGGAGCGGATGTTCATGGGATCCTCCGGTTTAATTCTGTTGTGCGTGCGTTTGAGCGACGGCGGTGAATTCTTGCTCCGTCATTGCGAGCGCAGCGAAGCAATCCAGAATCTCTCTGCAGAGGCAGTCTGGATTGCTTCGTCGCAAGTGCTCCTCGCAATGACGGGTGGAGAGAGTGCGCATCACGCCGCCTCCGCGGACAGGCCGAGCCATTGCCGCACCCGCGCATCCGGGTCGGCATTCTGGGTGACGTCGCTGACGACGGCGATGGAATCCGCGCCGGCGGCAAAGATCTCCGCGGCGTGCTCGAACTTGATGCCGCCGATCGCGACCAGCGGGATATTGCCGATGCGCTTCTTCCATTCCGTGATCTTCGGAATGCCCTGCGGTTCGAAGCGCATCGATTTGAGCGTGGTGAAGAAGATCGGGCCCAGCGCGACATAATCGGGCTCGGCGGCGAGCGCGGTGTCAAGCTCGGCATCGTCATGGGTGGAGACGCCGAGCGACAGGCCGGCCTCGCGGATCGCAGCGAGGTCGGCGTCCGCAAGGTCCTCCTGGCCGAGATGAAGATATTTCGCGCCGGCGACGATCGCCGCGCGCCAATAGTCGTTCACGACCAACTTGGCTTGCGTGCCCGCGGTGATCGCCAGCGCATCGGTGACCATCTGCAGCGATTGCGAATCGTCGAGGTCTTTTGCGCGCAGCTGGATGGTGCCGACACCGAGCCTGGTCAGGCGCTCGACCCAGGCGAGGCTGTCGACGACGGGATAGAAACGATCAGGATACGGCATGCCAAAAAGGTGTCCCAACGACAGGGGTGGAAGGAGAGGCGAAATCGCGGGCGTTCATCAGCCCGGCTTCGTAAGCGGTGCGGCCGGCCTCGATGCCGAGGCGGAAGGCGTTGGCCATCGCGACGGGATCGGCGGCTTTGGCGATGGCGGTGTTGAGCAGCACGGCGTCGTAGCCGAGTTCGAGCGCCTCGGACGCATGCGAGGGCGCGCCGATGCCGGCGTCGACCACCAGCGTAATATCGGGCAGCCGCTCGCGCATCAGCTTGAGCGCGTCGCGGTTGGTGATGCCTTTCGCGCTGCCGATGGGCGCGGCCCACGGCATCACCACCTTGCAGCCGGCGTCGACCAGGCGGTTGGCGACCGAGAGATCCTCGGTGCAATAGGGGAACACCTCAAAGCCGTCCTTGATCAGGAGGCTTGCTGCTTCCACGAGTCCGACCACGTCGGGCTGCAGCGTGTCGTTGTCGGCGATGACTTCGAGCTTGATCCAGCTCGTGCCAAACAATTCGCGTGCGAGCTTGGCCGTCGTCACCGCCTCGCGCACGCTGCGGCAGCCGGCGGTGTTCGGCAGCACGGTGACGTCGAGCTCGCGGATCAGATTCCAGAACGCATCGCCAGTCTTGCCGCCGGCGGATTCGCGCCGCAGCGACACCGTGACAATGTTCGAGCCCGAGGCGCGGATCGCCGACTGCATGATCGCAGGCGAGGGATAAAGCGCGCTGCCGATCAGCAGGCGGGAGGGGAAGGTTTTGCCGTAGAAGGTCACCATGTGGTGTCTCTCCAAATGACACTGTCATCCCCGCCTAGTGCGCAAATTGCGCACGGGGGGCGGGGATCCAGTATTCCAGAGGCGGTGCGGCTAGAACCGAGACGCCGCGGCGTACTGGATCGCCCGGTCGAGCCGGGCGATGACAGCGGAATGTGTGGCGCGCGCCTAGGCGATAAATGGAGAGCCATCCTCACCCTCCCTGCCGCGGTGTGATGATCTCGATCTCGTCGCCGGCCTTCAGCGCGGTTTCGGCCCAGCGGCTCTTCGGCACGACGTCGTAGTTGAGCGCGATCGCGAAATGGGTGCCCTCGTAGTCGAGCTCGCTGAGCAGCGCGTCCACGCTGGCCGAATTGATCTCGCGTTGCTCGCCGTTAACGATCACGCGCATTGCATCACCTCATTGTCGATCTGGCCGCGCTCGACAAAGCTAAGCGTCAGCTCGGCCAGAACAGGCGCGATCAGGAAGCCGTGGCGGTAGAGGCCGTTCACGCTGATCGTGTTGCCGCGGATGCCGATGCGCGGCAGATTGTCGGGGAAAGCAGGGCGCAGGCCGGAGCCGAATTCGACGATGCGGGCCTCGCCGAAGGCGGGGTGCACGGCATAGGCCGCGCCCAACAGCTCCAGCGCGGAACGCACGCTGACGCCGGTGTCCTCGGCCTCGATCGAGGTCGCGCCCAGCATGAACAGATTGTCCTCGCGCGGGATCACATAGAGCGGCCAGCGCGGATGAATCAGCCGCACCGGGCGCGCGAGCTGCACCTCGGCGGTTTCGATCAGGATCATCTCGCCCTTGACGCCGCGCAAGCCAGGCTGCTCGTCGCGCGCAGCAAGGCCGCGGCAGTCGATCACGATGCCTTTAGGATCAAGTTTTGCGAGTTCGGCCGCGGCGACGTCGCTTTCGAACTTGATGGTGCCGCCGGCGGCGCGGATGCGCTCGTGCAGTTTAGGCAGCACGCGGCGCGGCTCGACGTGGCCCTCGGTCGGGAAGAACAGCGCGTCGCGGAAGCGGCCTTCGAGCGACGGCTCGAGCTCGGCAAGGCCGGCGGCATCGAGCCGGCAATGGCCCTCGGTCATGCGGGCAAAACGCTCGAAATCGTTGCGCTCGCGCGGGTGGGCGACGACCAGCGAGCCGTTGAAGGGCGTGTCGGGCAGCTCGCGCCGCCAGATGTCGAGCGAGCGCAGGCCGAGCCTGGAGATGATGGGTTCGGAAACCTCCGCCTCGCAATAAGGCGCGAGCATGCCGCCGGCCCAATGGCTGGTGGCATCGGTCATGTCGGCGTCACCGCGCTCGTGCAGGATGACGGCGTGGCCGGCCTGCGCGAACAGCAAGGCCTGCCAGGCGCCAGCAATGCCTGCGCCGATGATGGATACCGGGGAATCCGGTCGCTTGGTCGTCTGCAACATCCCTGTCCCTTCGCCGGCATGACCCGGATCAGGTTCAAAGGGTCACCGCGGTCCTGGGCGGATTTGCCCATTTAGCGGTATCTCAGCTCCTCCTCGGAGCACCCCTCGGAACGGCTCTAATGTATGCCAGTGACAGGCTGTGTCAACGCGTTTGGCGGGAACCGCACTTACCTGGGCGTCTGTGCCCGAGCGTTGCGAACGCGCTGGGCGAGCTTCCGGTGCGGCGCGGCGCCGAATATCGGCTGCGGATTGCCGTTCGGCTCGAGCCAAGGGGCGCTCATATTGGCCTCGTTCGTATTGGCGACTTGCACGGCCTCCTGCCGCTGCCGCTTTGCGGCGTAGTAATAGCCGCCGGCGAAATAACGAACGGCCCGGGCGTGGTCGCCATTTGCCGCGTGATAGGCGCCGGCGAGATATTTCACGGCATAGGTGAGGTTGGTGTTGGGATCGCGCAGGCCGGCGGCGTCGCCGGTGTAGCCGACCCCGCGGGCGGTCGCGAGCTTGATCTGCATCAGCCCGATGGTGCCGCCATGGCCGACCAGGCCGGGCTGATAGCGGCTTTCGCGCATGATGACCCGATGCACCAGCGCCTCCGGCACGCCGTTGGCGCGCGCGTGGGCCGCGACCATCTCGGCGTACTCCGCTTGGCCCGCGAATGCGGCCTGTGGCAACGTCAGTCCGGCCGCGAGCAGCGCGGCGATACGTAAAATTTTCATCAGATATCCCGGAGGTCCCTGAGACTGATTGAAGGCCTGCGCCCGGCTGCCGTTTAGGCCTCCCGAACGCGGCAATGATGTGACCAAACGCCGCCGTTAATTTTTTCGCGGTGCCGAGCCGCTGTGACGACTCAATGCTGGCGTCAGAGTTTCCTCAGGCGGACAACTCGCGACAGCAGGCCTGTCTATTCGCATGGGCGCACGAAAGCGAGTATGTCACGGCCAGCGAATCGGGAGAGGTGCCATGACAAAATCAACCATGGTCAAAGCCCACAGCGGCGACATGTCAGAACACGATTTGCCCAGAAACAATCCCTGTGCCCAATGCGGCACGCTGATCCCGACGCCCGACTGGGTCGAGCCGGGCGAGGGGCGCGTCTCCTATCTCTGGACTTGTCAGGCCTGCAATTATCGCTTCGAGGCGATTGCGATCTTCGACGAGGCTGCCCTCGAGCACCCGCCGCTCGCGGCCTGAAGTTAGGCCGCAAGCCGCGGCTGTTGCCATACCGGCAATTGCATCCGCACGATCAGCCCATGCGGCTCGCGGTCGTGCAGCGACAGCTCGCCGCCATGGGCGAGGGCGATCGCGCGTGCGATCGACAGACCGAGGCCGAAGCCGGTGGACTCGTCCATGGTGCGGGCGTCGTCGCCGCGCACGAACGGCTCCAGCATCTCTTGCTTGCGCGCATCCGAAATGCCGGGACCGTCGTCCTCGACGTCGATGACGAGTTTGGCGTTCGAGATGTCGAGCCGGATCGTCACCTCGGCGCCGAAGCGCACTGCGTTCTCGACGAGGTTGGTGACGCCGCGATGCAGATCGTCGGGACGCGCGGCGGCGGTCGCGGATTGCGGGCCGGCATAGTGCACGACATGACCCATGTCGCCGAACTGGTCGGCGATGAGCTGCAGCGTGCTCGCGATGTCGACCAGCGTCACCGCCTCGATCTGGCGGTCGTTGCGCAATAGCGACAAAACGGATTCCAGCATCGATCGCATCTGGTCGAGATCGATCAGCATGCGCTTGCGGTTGCCTTCGTCCTCGACGAACTCGGCGCGCAGGCGCAGCCGCGTGATCGGTGTGCGCAGATCGTGGCTGATCGCGGCAAGCATCCGCGTGCGGTCCGACATCAGTCGCGCGATCCGCTCGTGCATGCGGTTGAGCGCGCGCGCGACCGAGCGGATCTCTTCCGGGCCGCGCTCGGGAAGTGGATCCGCCCCGCCGTCCAGGCTGAAATTCTCGGCAGCCCTGGCAAAGGACGACAGCGGCGCCGCCAGCGCGCGCGCCGCCCACAGGCCGAGCACGGTGACGCAGATGAAGGTGGTCATCAGCGCCATCAGCCACGGTGCGCCCCAGAACCACGGCCGCGGGCCGCCACGGACCTGGCCGGCGATCACAGTGCCGTCGGGCAGCTGTACGCCGATGCGGTGCTCGCCGGCTTGGGGGGCGAGCTGCACCACCTTGTAGCCGCGGCCGAGATGGCGGCGGATCCCGTGCAAATGTTGGCTTTCGCTGTCGTCGACGACGTTCGCGGTGCCGGGCGCGAACGTCTCGATGTTGAGCTTCGGGAAGGCGCGCGCGAGATCTGCGATGAGGCGCGGCCGCTCGGCCTGCTCAGCCGAGCCGAGCAGCACCGCGGCGTCCGCCAATTGAGGCGCGCCGTCCGGCGCCGTGTCCGGGCGGTCCGGCCGGCCGATCAGGAAGGCGGCGGTGACGACGAGATGCAGCGCGACGGTGGAAGCCAGCACCAGCGCGGCGATCTGCCCGCCGATACCCCTGAGGTGGAAGAACCCGAACGGCTTCATCGTCGGCGTTCCCTCAGCTGCTCAGGGACGCCGCGACCGCTTCAGTCCTGACCGCTTCAGTTCTTGGCGTGAACAGATAGCCGCCGGAGCGCACCGTCTTGATCATGGTCGGATCGGCCGGATTGGGCTCGATCTTGCGGCGGATGCGGCTGACCAGCACGTCGATCGAGCGCTCGAACGAGCCTGTGCTGCGCCCCTGCGTGAGGTCGAGCAGGCTGTCGCGCGAGAGCACGCGGCCGGGACGCTCGCAGAACGTCCGCAGCAGGTCGAACTCGGCGCTGGTCACCGCGACGCGCGCGCCGTCGGGATTGCGCAGCTCGCGCAGGCGCAAATCGATGCGCCAGCTTTCGAAGGCGAGCGTGCTGGCGCCCTCGATCGAGCTCGCCGCCTGCGCGGCCGCCTGGCGGCGCAGCACCGCGTTGATGCGGGCGAGCAGCTCGCGCGGGTTGAACGGTTTCGGCAGATAGTCGTCCGCGCCCATTTCGAGGCCGACGATGCGGTCGACGTCCTCGCCGCGTGCGGTCAGCATGATGATCGGCGTCTGTCCTTCCGCGCGCAGCTTGCGGCACAGGCTGAGGCCGTCCTCGCCGGGCAGCATGACGTCGAGGATGATGAGGTCGACGCGATGATCGGCCATCGCGCGCGACATCTCGCGGCCGTCGCTCACGGCGGTGACGTTGCAGGCGTTGTTGCGGAGGTATTTCGCAATCAACGTCCGGGTTTCACGGTCGTCTTCGACGACAAGGATGTTGGGATTGGGAAGGGCCATGCGCTTTGTTTGTCCAAGGTTCGGGCCAAATGGCGAAGAGATTTGTTTCAGATTGTTTCCATGGCCCATGCCGCAACAGCAGGACATCACCGGGCAGGGAAGCGGCAAGGTCTCGTTAAGCGCGCTAACCATACCGTGGCTTGGTCGGCCACGAAACCCTGCAGAACTCACAGAGCCATCATGACCTCGATTTCGGCGGCCTCCGCCGGTCACCACCAGTCGCCGTTGCAGAGGCTGCAGCAGCAATTGCAATCGGACGTGTCCGCCGGCACGGTCTCGTCGTCGGACCAGTCGGCGCTTTCGACGGCGCTGACCGACATCGACACGGCGCTTCAGCAGGGCCGGTCGAGCGATCAGTCGAGCGGCGCGCGTCCCTCCAAGGATGACATCGACTCGAAGATCGACGACCTCATCTCCAACGAGGTGTCGAACGGGACGCTGACGTCAGACCAGGCCGACGAGCTGAAGAACGTATTCCAATCCGCCTTCGCCAATGGCGCCGGCGGTCCCGGTGGTGCGGGCGGTCCCGGGGGTGCGGGCGGCCCCCCGCCAGGTCCGCCGCCGGACGACAGCTCGTCGGATTCGTCGTCAACGGACGCGACCAGCAGCACGTCAACCGCCTCCACCACGGCCGAGATCCTTCAGCAGTTTCTCCAGGCGCTGCAGCAGTCGCAATCGTCGTCGTCGTCTTACGGCGCCAACGGCAGCTCATCAGGCGGCTCGGACTTCGCCGCGCTTCTGATCGACTACAGGAGCTGATCTGCGTGACGCAGATCGGCGCGTTCCTCGCTGCGGTCTTGCTTCACCCAGGGCGCACGATCGTCCGCGAGGAACAGTGCGCTGCAAAATGTTCCTGAGTGACTTAGGAACAATCGCACGCGGCTCCAATCCTCGCGCAGCACGCGACGAAATTGCAGCACGCGCGGAACTGGGACTGATCCGAGCTGTTTTCTCCGCACGAGTTTTCTGCTGAAGGAGAGGACAATATGTTGATGAAATCGATCGCGGCCGGTCTCGCCGGTACCGCACTGCTCGCAACCGTTGCGTTCGCGCAAAATCCGACCGCCACCACCGACAAGGCGCCGGCTGCCGCCGCCTCGACGACGACCACGACCGCGTCGGGACAGTGGCGTACGTCCAAGATGAACGGCATCAAGGTCTATAACGACGCCAACGAGAACATCGGCTCGATCAACGATCTGCTGATGGACAAGAGCGGCAACATCAAGATCGCCGTGATCGGCGTCGGCGGCTTCCTCGGCCTGGGCGAGCATCTGGTCGCGGTGCCCTATGAGAAGCTGAAATTCGTCAACGAGGCCGTTGCCTACACCGGCGCTGCCGGGAACAACCCGAACAGCGCGGCCAACCGGCCCGCGGCGACCACCACGACGGGTGCCGCGACCGGCACCGACAACAAGCCCGCGACGACGGCCACGTCCTCGTCGAAATGGTATCCGGACCACGCCGTGTTCAATGCGAGCAAGGACGAGCTGAAGAACATGCCCGAGTTCAAATACTCGGAGTAACGCGGTTCTGAACGGCTAAACGAAGCGGGGGGGGGGGGGGGGGGGGGGGGGGGGGGGGGGGGGGGTTTGGGTGGGGGGGGGGGGGGGGGGGGGGGGGGGGGGAAAGAGAGGGGGGGGGGGGGGGGGGGGGTG
>NZ_JBVVPQ010000006.1:131066-163424 GCF_055811695.1 Bradyrhizobium sp. MI1.3
CCGCCTGTTAAAACCCCCCCCCGCCCCTCCTAAAAAACCCCCCCTCTAAAAAAACCTGGTTTTACCGGGTTCACCCCCCCAAAACCCCCCGCCCCCGGGTTTTTGCGGGGGCGCGCTGTCGTGCGTTTTTTCGTCTGCCGTCGTTGCGAGGAGCTCTTGCGACGAAGCAATCCAGGCTGTCACCGCGGATGCATTTCTGGATTGCTTCGCTTCGCGCGCAATGACGGAGAATATCCCTAATTTCCCTTCACCAGGGGGCAGCCGCCTTTGTCGAGCGGGCGGAAGGCCTCGTCGCCGGGCACGGTAGCGATCAGCTTGTAGAGGTCCCACTCGCCCTTGGATTCCTCGGGCTTCTTGACCTCGAACAGATACATATCGTGGACCATGCGGCCGTCGATGCGGATCTTGCCGTTCTTGGCGAAGAAGTCGTTGACCGGCGTTTTGCGCATCTGCTCCATCACCTTCGGTGCCTCGTCCGACTTGATGGCGTCGATCGCCTTCAAATAATGCATGGTCGCCGAATAGAGCCCCGCCTGGATCATGGTCGGCATGTGGCCGACCTTCTCGTTGAAGCGCTTGGAGAAGGCGCGCGTCTCCTCGTTGGTGTCCCAGTAGAACGCGTCGGTGATGATCAGGCCTTGCGTCGACTTGATGCCGAGCGAATGAACGTCGGTGATCTCCATGAGCAACGCGATCATCTTTTGGCCGCCCTGCGTCAGGCCGAATTCGGCCGCCTGTTTCAGGGCGTTAGTGGTGTCGCCGCCGGCATTGGCCAACGCGACCACCTTCGCCTTTGAGGCCTGGGCCTGGAGCAGGAACGAGGAGAAGTCCGACGAGTTGAGCGGATGGCGGACTTCGCCGAGCACCTTGCCGCCGCTCTCCTTGACGACGTTGGCGGCGTCGCGTTGCAGCGCCATGCCGAAGGCGTAGTCGGCGGTGACGAAGAACCAGGTGTCCTCGCCGCGCTTGACCATCGCCTTGCCGGCGACGTTCGACAGCGCATAGGTGTCGTAGGTCCAGTGCACCGTGTTGGGCGAGCAGGCGACGCCCGTGATATCGGATGAGCCGCCGCCCGAGTTGATGTGGATCTTGTTCTTCTCGCGCGTCAGCGCCGAGATCGGCAGCGCCACCGACGACGTCGGCACGTCGAAGATCGCGTCGACCTTGTCGTTGTCGTACCAGTTGCGGGCGATGTTGACGCCGACGTCGGGCTTGTTCTGGTGATCGGCGGAGACCACTGCGACAGGCTTGCCCGCGACCTTGGCGCCGTAATCGGCGACCGCCATCTCCACGGCGGCGAGCGAGCCCTTGCCGGTCGCGTCCGCATAGAGGCTCGACATGTCCGTGAGCACGCCGATCTTGACGACGTCGTCGGAAATCTGCGCCTGCGCGGCGCCCGACGTGGCGGCGAGAGCAAGACCGGCCGCGATCGCGACGATGAGTTTTTGCATTTGTTTTTCTCCCTTGCGTTGTTGTTTGGGCGTTGTTGCGGGCACGTTCTAGCGACAAACGGACGCGGGAGCAAAGCCCGGGATGCGAGATGAGGGTTGAGAAATAAGCAGGGCGCGGCGGTGTTTTTGCCCTCTCCCCTTGTGGGAGAGGGTGGCTCGCCGCGCTAGCGGCGAGACGGGTGAGGGGTTCTCTCCGCGAGTCTCACTGTAATCGAAGGTGCGGAGAGAGACCCCTCATCCGGCGCTTCGCGCCACCTTCTCCCACAAGGGGAGAAGGAGAAGACACCGCGCGCTCACGCGCCGCCCCTCAGCCGTTCGTTGCGTCGGCGCAAGCCTTCCAGCGTGGCGAGTAGGATCACCGAGACCGTTGTCAGAATCACCGCCGCTGCCGTGATGGTCGGGCTGATGTTCTCGCGGATGCCGCTGAACATCTCGCGCGGCAGGGTGCGCTGTTCCGGACCTGCCATGAACAGCACGATCACCACCTCGTCGAAGCTGGTCGCGAAGGCGAACAGGGCTCCCGATGCCACGCCGGGCAGGATCAGAGGCAGGATCACGCGGCGGAACGCGTCAAGCGGTGAGGCACCGAGCGAGGCAGCGGCGCGGGCCAGATTGGTGTCGAAACTTTGCAGCGTCGCACCGACCGTGATCACCACAAAGGGCGTCGCCAGCGCGGTGTGGGCCAGGATCAAGCCGAGATAACTGCCGGTCAGTCCGATCGGCGCGAAGAAGAAATACAGGCCGACCGCGGTGATAACGCCGGGCACGACGACCGGCGACAGCGCGAAGGCCAGCACGAGCGGCTTGAACCGGCTCTTCCACTGCGCCAGCCCCAGCGCCGCCAGCGTGCCGAGCACCATCGACAGCAAGGTCGAGGCCACACCGATGATCATGCTGTTCTTCAGCGAATTCATCCAGCGCGGCGAATTGATGAAGTCGTCGTACCAGCGCAGGGAGAGGCCCGGCAGCGGATAGGTGAGGTACGAGCCCGAGCTGAAGGACAGCGGCATGATCGCAAGGATAGGCGCGATCAGGAAGATGAACACCAGCGTGGAGATAACGATGGTCGCGGTCCACGCGATACGCTGGCTCGGCGTGCGGATGGAGGAATTGTCGCTCAATTCTTCATCCCTCCCGTCACCTGCTGTCCCTGCACCAGCTTTCCGTAGACGAGCGCGAGCAGAATAGTGGCGAGCAGCAGCACCGCACCCAGTGCCGAAGCAAGACCCCAATTGGCCGTCTCGGTCGTGTAGAGCGCGATGAAGTAGCTGATCATTTGATCGGCGGCGCCCCCGACGAGGGCCGGGGTGATGTAATAGCCGAGCGCCAGGATGAAGACGAGCAGGCTTCCCGCGCCGATGCCGGGCAGCGTCTGAGGCAGGTAGATCCGCAGAAAGGCGGTGAGCGGCGGCGCGCCGAGCGAGGCGGCGGCACGCATGTAAGCAGGCGAGATCGCCTTCATGCTGCTGTACAGCGGCAGGATCATGAACGGCAGCAGGACGTGGGTCATGGCCACGCAGACGCCGAAGCGGTTGTAGATCAGGCGCAACGGCGCGTCGATGATGCCAAGCCAGAGCAGGCTGTCGTTCACGACGCCTTTGCTCTGCAGCAGCACGATCCAGGCGCAGGTGCGGACCAGCAGAGACGTCCAGAACGGCAGCAGGACGAAGATCATCAGCAGGTTCGACCGGCCGGGCGGCAGCGCCGCCAGCAAGTAAGCGACCGGGAAGCCGAGGATCAGGCACAGCACCGTGACACTGAGGCTGATGAGAAAGGTGCGGACGAAAACGTCGCGGTAGATGGCCTGATCCGGCGGGGCTGCGACGATCGTGCCGTCCGCGTTCCGCGTCAGATCGAGCGCCGACAAAAGATAGAAGCCGGTCATGGGACCACTGGCGTCCTTGATCGTGGTCCAGGTGGCGCGTTCGCGCCAGGCCGGGTTGATCTTGCCCAGTGTCTCCCTCGCCGTGCCGGGGTCGGGCACGGTCTTCAGATTGCGTGCGGTGCTGGTCAGGATCGTACGGAACCCGTTCAGCGCGTAATTGAGCCGCTTGGCCGCAATCGCAATGGTGCCGGAAGCGCGCGCCGCCATGATGTCGCCTGCCAGCGCCGCGTAGGCCTTTTCGTCCGGCAGATCCCTGCCGTCCCAACTAGCGAGAGCCGCGATGGTCTGAGGCAGAACCAGACGCACCTCCCGGTCATCGACGGCACGCCACAGCATGCCGGCGATGGGCCCAGCGAAGGTGAAGAGCAGGAAGATGAGAAGCGGCAGAATGAGTGCCAGCGCCTTGGTCTGGCGCGCGCGCTCCGCCTGCTTCAGCCGGCGCTTGAGCGGCACCTTGGCCAACGCGTCGGCGCCGATTGAGGAGGCTGCCGTCATCGGGAGCCCCATTGTGACTGGACATCTCTCGTCATTTTGGCTGTGGCAATCGCGTGCGGCCTTTCGGAGCGATCTGAGCAAGCGCCTCGTCCCTCGAGACGACCGCGGAGCCTGTCATCGGGCCGCGCTTTGCGCGGACCCGGTGGCGGTCTCCTCAGGATGAGGCTCTCCGAAGTCGCTGCCGCGCACGTCCTCATCCTGAGGAGCTCGCCTAAGGTGGGCGTCTCGAAGGATGGCCGCGACGAAACTGCTGTCAATGCGCGCCGCACGCCGGTTCGGCCGCGCGCTATTTCGCTGCCCATTTGTTGAAGCGCTCGGTCAGGCGGTCGATGTTCTCGAGCCAGAAGGCAACGTTGATTTCGACCGCGTTCTTGATGTTGTCAGGTGCTGTCGGCAAATCCTTCAGAACGGCAGGCGCGAGCAGAGCGGCTGCGTCCTTGTTCGAGGTGCCATAAGCAATGTTCTCCGACAGTTTCGACTGGTTCTCCGCCTTGCCGACGAAGTCCAGGAACTTGTAGGCCGCGTCCTTGTTCGGGCTGCCTTTCAGGATCACCCAGGTGTCGATGGTGAAGAGGGCTCCGTCCCACACCATGCCGAAATTCTTCTTCTCGTTCTTGTTCGCGGTGTCGATGCGGCCGTTGTAGACCGAGGTCATCGCCACCTCGCCGGAGGCGAGCAATTGCGGCGGCTGGGCGCCGGCCTTCCACCAGACGATGTCGCCCTTGATGGTGTCCAGCTTCTTGAACGCGCGCTCGACGCCTTCGTCGGTCGCCAGCACCTTGTAGACGTCCTTTGGCGCGACGCCGTCGGCCATGAGGGCGATCTCGAGCGTGGTCTTCGGGCCCTGACGCAAGGCGCGCTTGCCCGGAATCTTTTTGGTGTCGAAGAAGTCGGTCCAGCCTTTGGGAGCCTCCTTCAGCTTGTCCTTGTCGTAGCCGAGAACGAAATCGTAGAGGATGGCGCCGACGCCGCAAGCGTTGACTGACGGTGGGATATAGGCGGCCTCGCCGCCGATCTTCGAATAGTCGAGCTTTTCGAACAGGCCTTCCTCGCAGCCAACCGCCAGTTCGTCGCTCTCGACCTGCACGACGTCCCAGGTGGCGGCACCACCCTGCACCTTGGCGCGCAACACGCCGACCCCGCCGTCCCAGGACTCGTCGTTCATCGCAACACCGGTCGCTTTCTTGAACGGCTCGAAATAGACCTTCTTCTGGGCATCCTGATACGCGCCGCCCCACGACACGACGGTGAGGTCACGCGCCTGCGCGACCGTGGCCAGCGCCGCGCTGGCGGCGAATGCCGCGGCGAACCCCAGTACAATCTTGCGCTTCAGCATGGTCTTTGTTCCTTCTTCTTCACGTGACTTGCGTTGAGCTTGGTCGATGTAGGTCCGCCCGCGTTGGAGCGTTGCTGCATGGTTGGATCAGACGGGATCGAGGGCGAGGCAGTCCTCCGGGCGGAAGGTGATGAACACGTCATCGCCAGGTCTCAGGCTGCCAGCTGTAAGGCTGCCAGCTCTCAGGCTGTCATGCGTCCCCGGCTGAAGCTTGACCATAAACTCCCTGTTGTCGGCGACGTCGAGCACGGCCAGCGCGTGGTCGCCGAGATAGATGGTGTTCTGCACCTTGGCCGGCAGTCGGTTCGGTTCGTCGCTGGAGGTGCCATTCGGGATAATAGCGATCCGCTCCGGCCGCACCGACAGCGAGGTCGATGCGCCCGCGCCTGATACGTTGACCGCTCGTGCGGTCACGGCGCCGCCGCCAGCCAGCGCAACGCGGCAATAATCTTTCTCGACCGTCTCGACGGTGCCGGCCAGCACATTGTTCTCGCCGATGAAATGGGCGACGAAGCTGTTCACCGGATGCTCATACAGCCTGTCGGGCTTGTCGATCTGCTGCACGATGCCGTCGTTGAATACGGCGATGCGGTCCGACATGGTGAGCGCTTCACTTTGATCGTGGGTGACGTAGACGACGGTGATGCCCATCGTCTCGTGCAGTTGCTTGATCTCCAGTTGCATCTGCTCCCGCAGGCGCTTGTCCAGGGCGCCCAGGGGTTCGTCCATCAGCACGAGTTGCGGATTGAAAACCAGGGCGCGGGCCAGCGCCACGCGCTGCTGCTGACCGCCGGACAGCTGCCCGGGCCGGCGCTGTGCCAGGTTTTCCATCTTGATCATGCGCAATGCCGCTTTGACACGATCCTGCGCTTCGGCCTTGTTTGTGCTGCGGACGGATAGCGGGAAGGCGATATTCTCCGCAATCGTCAGGTGCGGAAACAAGGCGTAGTTCTGGAACACCATGCCGATGTCGCGCTTGTGCGGCGGCACATTCTTGATCGGCCGGTCCGCGAGGTAGATCTCGCCATGGGTCGGAACCTCGAAACCCGCCAGCATCATCAGGGTGGTCGTCTTGCCCGAGCCCGACGGACCGAGCAGGGTGACGAACTCGCCCTTCCTGATGTCGAGATCGAGGTTCTTCACCACGAGGTGCTCGCCATCGTAGGTCTTCTGAATGCCGGAAAAGCGCACCAGTGCCGGCGCAGGCGTGACCATGCCGGCTTCCATGTCGTCCTCGCGTTATCAGCCACAGTGCTGTCGGCACCTCGTCCGAGTGTGCGAGGAACAGCTTAGCATCCTCCGACCAGAATGCCAGCGGCGCAAGTAACGACGCGCACGGACCCGTCGAGGAAAGGCGCGCTACATTCCCGACAGTTTCGTCACAGACACATTCAGCGATCCGCCAGCTTCCGCGATCACGCGCAGCGTCTTGGAGTCAAAGGCGATGTCGGCCAGCGTCAGGCTGTCGATCTTCGCCTCGACCTTGACGCCGTCCTCGCTCTTCTGGAAATCGGCGATCGCGGCTGCGATCTTCTCGCGTGCATTGGCGGCAATCGGCTTCAGATCGATTGTCGCTTTCTGCACCAGCGCCTGCTGCATCTGCGGCACCACCGCGCGCGCCGCGGCACCCAGCAGGCCGAAGGCCGCCTCGGACTCCACCGCGAGCTGGATGTCGGCGAGCCGCAGCGTCTGCTGCGCCTGGTCGAGCATCGGCCGGCCCCAGATGTGCACGGTCGCTTCGGCGCCGAGACCAAGCCAGCTCTTCTTCTCCTTGGCGCGCACCAGCAGCGAGATCAGGAGGCGCTCGCCCGACGGGATCACGTTGACGCTTTTCACAGTGACGTCCACGGGACCGGAGCCATCCTCGGGATAGGTATGGCCGACCATCTGCGCCGCGATCAGCTTGTTGATCTCGGTGAAGGGCACGTCGATGGGTACGCCGATGTTCACGCCGGTGCCGGTCGGCGGCACGATCGAGATCTTGTCGGGGAACGGGCAGTCGGGCTTGGTCGGCGTGGAGGTGACGCGCGTCTCCGCTTCCAGGCCCATCAGCAACGTCACGGCCTGCGCGTCGACGCGCGGCTGCGCGGCGATGGCGCGGATCGGCTTCATCTCCAACCAGAGCGGCGGCAGTGCGGCCGAGGAGTCCGAGCCTTGCAGCGGGATCGAGCGGCAGGCCTTGGCCCATTGCAGCTTCGCGTTCTCCCGCAAGGTCGGATCGTTGCGCATCCGTTCGGAGACGGCGTTGATTTGTTCGCTGACGGTCTTGTCGATCAGCGGCTTTACCTGCGCCGGCACGTTGACCTTGGCACCGGAGATGTTGAGGTTGGTGTCGCCAAGGTTGACCTGGGCGCCGAGATTGGGCTCGAGATGCCAGTTGGCCGCGAGCTTCGGCCGCGAGGTGACGACGACGTTGCCCTTGATCTCGGCGCTGGCGTTCAGATTCTTGATGTTGACCGCGCCGATCTGTTTCGCGGCATTGCCGCCGAGCACGCTGCCGAGCGCCTCGCCGAGCGCGCCGGTGGCTTTCGACGACAGCGAGCCCGTCACGTTCAGCTTGCCCGTGAGCGGCGTCGAGATCGTCAGCACGTCCTTGTCGCCGACAGCCGACATCGGCCCGCGCACGGCGGACCAGCCGATGTCGCCGTTCTCCAGGATTTGCGAGATCGGGTTCTCGGCCTTGCCGGCGAAATTGCGCGGAGCGGCCTTCTCGGCCTGCTCGCGGATCGCCGACAGCGCGATGGCGACCGGCGCCACCACGATCGAGCTCTTCGAGACCGGCGGCAGCGGCGGCAATTGCGCGACCGGCGGCGCGGAATTCGTCGCCCGCGGCGACAGCCAGTCCATCGCCTTGAGGCTGATGAAAAACGACGCCGCGAGCACCGCGACGGCGATCAGGACAGTTTTCAAGTTCAGCGTCAGTCGCATCAATCCCCCAGGCCGCCCCAGGGCAGAAGTCTACAGGGCAGGCGAGGAGGGCGCTAGAGCCCACCGATGGGGTGGAATTGGGGCAAACATATTAACGGCTGCGAACGCGCAATTGTCGCGCATTCGTCATGGCGCACCCTAGCTGCGCTTCGGACGGCGCACCGCTCTCACATTGCCGCGATCTCCGCCACCGCAGAAGAAGCGGTCGCCGCCATCGGACTCCAATCCTGACACCATCGTCCCGGCGGGCAGGTCGAGCTGCTCCAGCACCTTGCCCGTATCAGGGTCGATCCGCCTGATGTCGCTGTCCTCGCCTTCCCAGGTGCCGTGCCAGAGCTCGCCCTCGACCCAGGTCACGCCGGTGACGAAGCGCTTGCTTTCGATGGTGCGGAGAATTTTTCCCGTCTGGGGATCGACCTGATGGATCTTGCGTTCCCGATACTGCCCGACCCAGAGCGAGCCCTCGGCCCAGGCCAATCCGGAATCGCCGCCGCCGCCAGGTGCAGGGATGGTGGCGAGCACCTTGCCGGTCGCAGCGTCAATCTTCTGGATGCGGTCCTCGGCGATCTGGAACAGGTGGCGGCCGTCGAACGCCGTTCCCGCATGCGCAGCGACATCGATGGAGCGGGTGATCTTGCCATCGGCCGGGTCGACCGCGTTCAATTTGTCGCCGGATGCGAACCACATATGGCTGCCGTCATAGGTGACGCCGTGCACGGCTTCGACGCCAGCATAGGGCCCGTATTCCCTGACGATCTCGGCGGCTGAACGTTTCATCTGCTCGGTCCCTGTAGTGTGAATCCCACTTTACGTCTTCAGGAGCGGTCCGGGGAGTAACAAGCCTGTCGGGAAACCCGGCACGGGCGGCGTCATCCAGCGCCGCGCCCGTCCGTGTCCGAAGGACTGTACCTTGTTCGATCGCGCCAGCTCTTCGAGGGCCCGTTGCACGGTGCGCGCGCTCGTTCCCAGCGCCAGCGCGAGCGCCGAGCTCGACCAGGGCTCGCCGTCGGAGAGGAAGGCGAGCACGGCGGCGTGCTTTTCCTCGACGGGCCGTGCGAGGACGAGAACCTGCCGCGTGTTGCGCGGCGTCAGCGCAAAACCTTGCCTGGTCGCGCTGACATCGGCGAGGGGCTTGAGCTTGGTGCGGAGCCGTCCGATTTCGACGCGCAGCCGGGCGCGATGCGATTCGTCGACGTGCCTTGCCTGAAACGCGCCCGTGATCAACGTTTCCCGCGAGACGTCCGCGGGCCAGGCCTGCGCCAGGATGCGGGCCAGCGCGAACAGCACCGGCCGCCTGCCGAGCGGCACGAGAATGCCTCGCCTGCGAACCGCGTGATGGAACGTGTCCACCACGAGCGCCTCCGATGTTGCGAGGTCCTCGACCTCCTTGAGCAGCAGCGGCCGCTCGTGCCCGCGCGTGATCAGGCGCGCTGCGGGCGTGTCGAGCACGCGGCTCGTGCTTTCGACCTCGGCTGCAAGTGCGGGAATGCCGGCCTGCCGTGCTGCGCTCGCCGCGCGGCCGAGCGCCGCGCGCGCTGCTTTCGTTCGGAGCCGTCTGATGGCAATGCCGGCAATCACGAGCTCGCGGGCGACCTGCGCGGCCGGGGGCAGCGGCGTGGTGTTGATCTCGGCCAGCGTGCGCTCGGCCTCTTCGAGGCGCCCGAGAAGGAGAAGTCGGCGCGCCTCGATGTGACCCGCATGGGCGGCGTTGGCGAGGTCACCGTGGCTTGCGAGCGTCGCGCGCGCCGCCGCGAGCGTGTTGGCCGGCCAATTCAGGTCGCGCGAGACGAGAGCGATCTCGGCTTCCGCGACCACGCACCTGGCGCGCGCGACCGCCTCTCTCGGGCCGAAGGCGCGTGCGGCGCTGCGCAGCAACGTCTTCGCCTTGGCGAGATCGCCGAGCTGCGCCATCGCGATGCCGCGCAGCGCCAGCGAAGGTGCATCATTGCGCAGCGCAACGCGGTTCAGCGCGCCGAGCGGATCGCCGGCTTGGAGCGCGCGCGCCGCGGCCGTGATCAGCGACTCCATCCAAATCCCGCCACACTTGTTACTCCCACCACGCAACCGTCCGGTGCGAGAGATCGTTGACGGCCGACAATGTGCGGCGAGGGACGAGCGGTTCCGCATCTCGCACAGCGAGATACGGAACGGCCGCCCGGGAAAAGTTGGAGAGCCATGATGACATCAGCTGACAACGCAGGAAATAACGGACAAGCCGCCATGCAAACACCGCCGGTGGTGTCGCCGCAGGACTGGGAGGCCGCCCGTCAGCAACTGCTCGTGAAGGAAAAGGCACATACCCGCGCCCGCGACGCCCTGGCGGCCGAGCGCCGGCGCATGCCGTGGATGGAAGTCACCAAAACCTATGCGTTCGAGGGGCCCGGCGGCAAGGTCAGTCTGCACGACCTGTTCCAGGGCCGCCGGCAGCTGATCGTCTACCGCGCCTTCTTCGAGCCGGGCGTGTTCGGCTGGCCCGATCATGCCTGCCGGGGTTGCTCCATGGTCGCCGACCAGGTCGCCCATGTCGCGCATCTCAATGCCCGCGACACCACGCTGGTGTTCGCCTCGCGCGCGCCGCAGGCCGATATCATCAGGCTGAAGCAGCGGATGGGCTGGACCATGCCATGGGTCACCGTCACCGACAGTTTCGATGCGGATTTCGGCGTCGACGAATGGCACGGGACCAACGTGTTCTTCCGCGACGGGACGCGCATCTTCCGCACCTATTTCGTCAAGAGCCGGGGCGACGAGCAGATGGGCGGCACCTGGAATTACCTCGACATCACGCCGCTGGGACGGCAGGAGGTCTGGGAGGATTCGCCGAAAGGCTATCCGCAAACGCCGACCTACAAATGGTGGAACTGGCACGACAGCTACACCGAAGGCGCGGCGCCCGACAAGAAATGGGTCGAGATCTCGACCGCCGGCGAGAAGGCGTTTCGCGAGGAGGCGGCTGAAGGACGTGACTAGCCCCGTCAGCGCAACGGCCGGCGCGAGCCGCAATGGTGTGGTGGCCGCGCGTCACCTCGCCAGATGGCTGGCGCTGGCGGCGACGCCGACCTTCGCGATCATGGCCGTGCTGACGGCCATGGTCGATGGCCCGGCGGACATGCTGTGCGGCTCCGGACATGGGGCGATGCTCGGCGGGATGGTGCCGATGTATCTGCTGATGAGCGCGTTTCATTCGGCGGCGTGGCTGAGGCTGATTGCGGAGCGGTGGAGGGCGGTTGGTCGTTAAGACGGCCGCCGCGTCACCGCGGCCGCGTCGCTTCCGTCGAAGAACATGGCCATCAGGGTCTCATCGTAATATCGGCCATTGTATTTCAGCGCCTTCATCCCGCGGCCGTATTCGACAAATCCTGCGGCCACGTAGAGCCGCAACGCGGCCTCGTTGTCGCTGACGACGACGAGATGAAGCTGCTCGACGCGCTTTGCGGCATGCGCCGCGACCGCGTTGACGAGGAGCCTCCCTGTGCCGGACTTCCGTGCCCGCGACCGCACATACATGCCCCAGAGCACCCCCTTGTGTGCGGTCTTCGCGCCGTCCTCCCGGCGGAAGCCGGCGGTCCCCACGAGCTCGCCCGCGATGAACGCGCCGAACACGTCCGATATCGCGAGGCGCTCCTCGAACCATGCGAGTGGCTTGTCTTGTTCGCGTTCAAGCGTGCTGGTGAAAGCCTCGGGATTGCTCGCGAGCGCCTCCAGCCGGACGGGGCGGTAGAGCGCGGCGTCGGCTGGTGTCAGCAGTCTGATCATGGTTATGCGAGATGTGCCAGCGGCAGGGGTGCGCCGGCCTTGAGCGTCTGGAGTGCGATGCTGCTGCGAACCTCTCGCACGATGGACAGGTTGAGCAGCTTGTCGACGAGAAAGCGCTGGTAGTCCTCGAGCTCGGGCACGACGATTTCGAGGAGGTAGTCAGCTTCACCGGAGACGAGGTGACAGGCAACGACCTCGGGCATGGCAACGACTGTCCTTTCGAAGCTCAGCGCCTGGTCGTTGGCATGGCCGTTGATCTTGACGCCGAGGAAGGCCGAGAAGCCGAGCCCGAGGCGGCCGCGCCGGAGGGCGGCGCGGTAACCGTCGATATAGCCGTCGCGCTCCAGCCGTCGCACCCGTCGCAGGCAGGGTGACGGGGACAATCCGACCTTATCTGCCAGTTCGATGTTGCTCAGTCGCGCGTTGGTCTGGAGTTCGGTGACGATGCGCCGGTCGATCGCATCCAGCTCGCATTTTGGCATGAACCGCATCCCGTTTGATCAAGAAGGGCGCAATGTTGCGCCGGAGGCTTCGAGATTAGCCTAGTTCGCAAGGACACGCCTCGGTTTTCCGTGGGATGGATTGCTCCGACTTTGCTGCTGATGGAGCGAGCCATGACCGAGAGCCCGAACCTTGCGCCTCTGCTGGAGGCCGTCGAACGCTACTTTGTGCTGATGTACGACAATGACGTTTCGCAGTTCGACCGCGTCTTTGCGCCGACTGCGCAACTCCATGGATTTCGCGACGCCGAATTGCGGATCCTGCCCGTTCGCGACTACAGGACGATGCTGGCGTCGACTGCGTCGCCCAAATCGAAGAATGCCCCGCGCCTTCAGGAGATATTGCTGGTCGATATGGCGTCGTCAGCGCAAGCCATGGTGAAAGTTCGCATTCGGATCGATGTGCTCCAATACGTTGACTATCTGGCGTACCACTGCATCAATGGGACCTGGCTGATTACCGCGAAATCGTTCCACGTGGAGCGACGGTATGAGCCGGCGGATACGTAGCGCCACCGCGATCCTACTGGCTGCCCATCGCCTCCAGATAGGCAATCACCTTCGCCGCTTCCTCCGCCGAGACGCCGCCATAGGGCTGCATCTTGTTGCCGGATACGATTTCGTCCGGCTTGACCATGAAGCGGGTGAGTTTGTCCTTGTCCCAGACGAAGCCGGCTTCTTTCATCGACGCGGAATAGTTGTAGTTCGGCAGCGAGCCGGCCTTGCGTCCGACGATTTTATTGAGGTTGGGGCCTAGACGATTGTCGCCCTCTTTCACCGAGTGGCAGGTTCGGCAGGAATTGTTGAAGGCCTGCTGGGCTGCGTCGTCGCTCGCCGGCTGCTGTGCGCGCGAGGCGGGTGCGGTCAGCAGCAGCGTCAGTGCGCCGGCGCTGACGATCGCGTGCAGCCATGTGCCTTGCGGCGTTTGCGGACGTGGTTGCATTCGCGCCTCCATCGGGGATCGCGCCGCAGCACGCGCGCGCTTGGGGATGCCGAGGGCAAACGAAAACGGCCCCGGTGGGTTCCGGGGCCGTTTGCGTCACAATGTCCTGTCGCTTACCGCGTCGCGGCTCCGAGATCCGCGCGGCGTTCCGTCATCGGCAGCACGATGACCTTGGTGCCGACGTTGACGCGGGAGTAGAGGTCCGCGACATCGTCATTGGTCAGGCGGATGCAGCCGGAGGAGACGTGCTTGCCGATGGTGTCGGGCGCGTTGGTGCCGTGGATGCGGTAGATGGTGCCGCCAAGATACATGGCGCGGGCGCCGAGCGGATTGCCGGGGCCGCCGGCCATGTGGCGCGGCAGATAGGGCTGGCGGGCGATCATCTCCGGCGGCGGGGTCCAATCCGGCCACTCGGCCTTCTTGGTCACCGACTGGGTGCCGGACCAGGTGAAGCCGTCGCGGCCGACGCCGATGCCGTAGCGCATCGCCTGGCCGTTGCCGAGCACCAGATAGAGGTAGGTGTTGGGTGTATCGATGATGATGGTGCCGGGCGCCTCACGCGTTGCGTAGGAGACGGTCTGGCGACGGAAGCGGGCCGGCGTTTCGACGGCGTCCTGATCTTCGGACGGCGCGGCCTGATAGGGTGTGGCTTGATAAGGCTGGTATGGCGCCGCGATCGGCGGCAGCGGCTGGAAGAAGGGGAAGAGCTGCACAGGCGCGGCCTTGGCCGGGCCGGCGAACGCGATCGCGGTGACAGCCACTGCGCCAAACGCAACGGCGCGCGAATAAGTCTTCAACGTCTCCGGATTGATCATTGGTCGCCCCTGTTTGCGCGGTGTTTCTTGGTCACCCGGCACCGTTTCGGTGCTCTGTTGCGGAAATCACTAACGGAAAGAAGTTTCGGGACGTTTGCGCGGAAAACCGAAAACGGCTTCATGGCGGCAAGGATTGTTTCATGACGGTTTCGTGGCTGCGCGGACCCGTTAACGAACAAAACAGCGGGCCGACACTTCCATGACGTCACACGCCTGAAATATCCGTGGTTGATGGTCCAAAGCCGAGAATCATAAAAATCTCGGGATTTCCCCATGCGGGTATTAATCGCGACTGACGCCTGGCATCCGCAGGTCAACGGTGTGGTCCGGACGCTGACCTCGCTGGCTGGCGCGGCCAAGGCATTGGATGTCGAGATCGACTTCCTCACCCCGGACGGTTTTCGGTCGTGGCCGCTACCGACATATCCGGGGCTGCGCATTGCGCTGCCGAGCGGCAGGGAGATTGCGCGGCGGATCGAGAGGGCGGCGCCCGAGGCGCTGCACATCGCGACCGAAGGGCCGATCGGCTGGGCGGCGCGGGCTTATTGCCGTCGCAACCGGCTCGCCTTCACCACCTCCTACACCACGCGCTTTCCCGAGTACGTCTCGGTGCGGACCGGCATCCCCGCGAGCGTCGGCTACGCCGTGCTGCGCCACTTCCACGATGCCGCCGCCATGACCATGGTGGCGACGCCCTCGTTGCGGCAGGAGCTCTCCGAGCGCGGCTTCAAGCGGCTCGGCTTCTGGACCCGCGGCGTCAACACCGAGCTGTTTCATCCCGACTCTCCGGCGAAGCTCGATCTGCCCGGGCCGATCTTCATGACGATGGGCCGCGTGGCGGTGGAGAAGAACCTGGAAGCGTTCCTCTCGCTCGACCTGCCCGGCACCAAGGTCGTCGTCGGCGACGGCCCGCAGAAGGTTGCGCTCGAAAAGAAATATCCGGACGTTGTGTTTCTCGGCGAGAAGAAGGGTGCTGACCTTACCGCGCATCTCGCCGCCGCCGACGTGTTCGTGTTTCCGAGCCTGACCGACACGTTCGGCGTGGTGCAGCTCGAAGCGCTCGCCTGCGGCACGCCGGTTGCGGCGTTTCCGGTGACGGGTCCGAAGGACGTCATCGCGGATCACCCGATCGGCGCGATCGACCACGATTTGCGCGCCGCGTGCCTGCGCGCGCTCACCATGTCGCGCGAGACCTGCCGCAATTTCGCGCTGGAGCGCTCCTGGGAAAACAGCGCGCGCCAGTTCGTCGGCAACCTCACTTCACTTCAGCCCAGCCGTGCCTTGCGCGCCTCGCCGATCATGGCGCGTCGGCCGGTGCGCGGTTGACCCAAAACGTTTCGAACCACAGCGAGAACCTCATCGATGGCTAAGATCATGAACCTTGACGGCACCCAGCAGCTCGACCTCACCCGCGGCACGGTTGAGCAGGCCTATGACCGCTGGGCGCCGGTCTACGACCTGGTGTTCGGAGGCGTGTTCGCCAAGGGCCGGCAGGCTGCGATCGCGGCCACCAACAAGATCGGCGGCCGGGTGCTCGAAGTCGGCGTCGGCACCGGCATCTCGTTGCCGCTCTACGCGCCGCATCTGCGCATCTTCGGCACCGACATCTCGGAGGCGATGCTCGACAAGGCGCGCCAGCGCGTCGCCGAGGGCAAGCTGAACAACGTCGAAGGCCTCGCGGTGATGGATGCCGAGAAGCTCGAATTCCCCGATAATTCCTTCGACGTCGTGATGGCGCAATACGTCGTCACGGCCGTGCCGAATCCGGAAGTCGCGCTGGACGAATTCGCCCGCGTGCTGCGCCCCGGCGGCGAGCTGATCATCCTCACCCGCGTCAGCGCCGATACCGGCATGCGCCGCTTCATCGAGCAGAAGCTGCAGCCGGTGGTGCGTCCGCTCGGCTTCCGCACCGCCGAGTTCGCCTGGTCGCGTTACGCCAAATGGCTCGCCGGCGCCAACGGCATCGAGCTTGCCGAGCGCCGCCTGATCCCGCCGCTCGGTCATTTCTCGCTGGTGCGCTTCCGCAAGGTCGACGTCGCCAAGGCGGCGTAACCCAAGCTCACGCGTCGCATGCGTCACCGCGTCGCTGCGCATCGTCACATGACAAAATGATGATGTCACACGGCCTACATCGAATCTCTGTAAATCCTGAACCCGAAAGCATTTGGGGGAGAGCATGATCAAGAACTATCTCGAGCAGCTGCGGATCCAGCGCTGGGACGACCATCGCTACTATCACCACAGCCGCATCAATCAGAGCCTGCACTTCGTCAGCGCGCTGAGCTTCTTGTTCGCCTATGTCTGGCTGTTCGTCGACCCCATGATCTCGGCGCTGGTCGGCTGGCTGGTCTCGATGACCTCGCGCCAGGCGGGTCACTTCTTCTTCGAGCCGCACGGCTACGACCAGATCAACCAGGCGACGCACGAGCACAAGGAAGAGATCAAGGTCGGCTACAATCTTCAGCGCAAGGTGGTGCTGATGTCGATCTGGGCGCTGTCCCCGGTGGTGCTTTTGGTTGATCCCACGCTGTTCGGACTGTTCACGCCCTGGGCGGGCGCGACCGACTTCGTGCGGCAGGTCGCCAAGATCTGGCTCGTGGTCGGCGGCGGCGGTCTGATGTTCCGGACGGTGCACCTGTTCTTCATCCGCGACGTCGAGACCGGCCTCGTCTGGATGACGAAGATCCTGACCGACCCCTTCCACGATCTGATGCTCTACCGCAACGCGCCGCTGGCGCTGATGCGCGGCGAGCTGATGGACCCCGGCCTGCACCTCAAGCCCGAGCACACGCTGGGCCTGATCGGCGAGCCCACACTCGAAGAGCAGCACGCCTGAGCGCGCCGTTCTCACCAAGGCCTCCGATGTCTGATGGTTGCGTCATGCCCGGGCTCGTCCCGGGCATCCACGTGTTGGGCCCGGCCGCTGCGTTTTCTTCGCCTCGCCCAGCGTGCGGGGAAGTGGAATTGAGCGCCGCCACAGACGCCGTCATTCCGGGATGGTCCGAAGGACCAGACCGCAGGTGCGCATTGCGCACCGGGGAATCTCGAGGTTCCGGGTTCGGCTCTTCGAGCCGCCCCGGAACGACTGTGTGTTGGAGCGGAGAATCGACCTTAGCGTCCGAAGCGCTTGGCCAGCATCTCTTTCAGGATCTGCCGCTTGATGGTCTTGTTGGTGAGGACGCCATCGTGCCACCAGAAGCCGTCGGCCTTCATCTTCTCGGCGGCGCGAACGAAACGTTCGGCGACCTCGGTGAAATCGGCATCGGTGTAGTTCAGGCTGAAGATCAGCCGGCCGGTGCCGACCCAGCTCAAGGACAGGCCTTCGGCGCGCAGATAATATTGCAGCATCCAGTTGTAGCGGGACGGGGTGGTGTATTTTACCGTCCAGATCGACGAGAAGTTGGCAAACCGCACCGGCAGGTCGGCATCGCCCATCATTTGGTTGAGCTTCTGCGCGCGGCCGTTCCAGGTCTCGTCCAATCCGTCATAGATGGCGCGGAAGTTCGGGCTGGCGAGCCGGCTCAGAAACTCGTCCATCGCCGTCATGACGTAGGGGTGCGAGTTGAAGGTGCCGCGGGCGAAGCAGACGTCGGCGGGGCGGTCGTCGCGGAAGCGGCGCATCAACTCCTTCTTGCCGCAGACCACGCCGACCGGCAGGCCACCGGCAAGGCTCTTGCCGTAGGTCACCATGTCGGCCTTGACGCCGAAATACTCCTGGGCGCCGCCTGCCGCGAGACGGAAGCCGACGAAGACCTCGTCGAAGATCAGCACGATGCCGCGCTGGTCGCAGACCTCGCGCAGCGTCTTGAGCCACTCGGTGTAGGCGGTGCGGTCAAAATTGCCGCCGCGAGAGGAATCAACCAGCGAGGAGTCGCCGGGCGCGTTGCCATTCGGATGCAGCCCCTGCAGCGGGTTGACCAGCACGCAGGCGATGTCCTTGCGCGTCCGCAGCACGTGCAGCGTCTTCTCCGACATCTCGGCGAGGGTGTAGGTCTCGTGCGCGGGAATCGGATTGCCGACTCCAGGCTGCACGTCGCCCCACCAGCCATGATAGGCGCCGGCGAAACGAACGAGATGGGTGCGCCTGGTGTGATAGCGCGCGAGCCGCACCGCCTGCATCACGGCCTCGGTGCCGGACATGTGGAAGGAGACTTCGTCGAGGCCCGAGATCTGGCACAGCCGCGCCACGTTCTCGAGGATGACGGGATGGTAGGGGCCGAGCACCGGTCCGAGCGCGTGCGCGCGCTTCTCGGAGCCCTCGATGCATTCCTTGTAGAAGTCGTTGCCGAAGATGTTGACGCCGTAGGACCCCGTGAGGTCGTAGGAGGTGTTGCCGTCGACATCCGTGACGGTGACGCCGCGCGACGACTCCAAGAAGGTCGAGGTGCCCAAATGCTCGCGGACGAGGCGCGAGAACTGGAACGGCACGCGGTAGGTTTCGGTGAAGTGCAAATCGGAGATCTTTTCCGCCGCTTCCTTCGTCATCGCGCGGCCCTTGGGGTAGCGCTCGGCGTAGAGACGCGCGAGACGGAAGAAGCCGTCCTTGCGCTGGGCTGCGACGTTCGCCGGCGCGCCGTCGCAAGCGAAGTACGCATCGCCTTCGAATTCGTAGAACGGGAGCAGCTTTGCCACCCGCCGGGACATCTTGGAGTGCCCGGCGAGCGAGCGGTGCTTGGCGCGGGACAATTCGATCCGTGCCTTGATTTTCGGGAAGGCGGCGGCAGCGGACGCTGCGGCGGCCACGGACAAAGAAAGAATCGGGAGTGTCGTTTCCATGACAACAAGCGCTAATACTGCGAGCTGACAGATTCATGACAGTCAAAGCCCTGATCGCCTCTTTCACCCAGCAGGAAGACCTCAACTTCCTGCTGACCAACCGCATCCCTCGCGCGGCGCTAACCCGCTTCATGGGCTGGTTCTCGAAGATCGAGAACCCGCTGGTGCGGGACGGCTCCATCGCGCTGTGGAAGCTGTTCTCCGACCTCGATCTGTCGGAGGCGCGGAAAACGCATTTCAAGAGCCTGCACGACTGCTTCACCCGGGAGCTCAAGCCCGGCTTGCGCCCCTTTGATCCGGACCCCTCCATTGTCGCCAGCCCGTCCGACGGCATTGTCGGCGCCCATGGCCGGATCGCGGACACCGAGCTGTTCCAGGTCAAAGGCGCGCCGTACTCGCTGCTCGATCTGCTCGGCGATTCCGCCCTTGTCGATCAGCACCGCAACGGCTCCTTCGTCACCCTGCGGCTGACCTCGAGCATGTATCACCGCTTCCACGCGCCCTTTGACGCGCATATCGAGCGTGTCACGTTGATCCATGGCGACGTCTGGAACGTCAACCCGATCGCGCTGAAACGGGTCGAGCGTCTGTTTTGCAAGAACGAGCGCGCAGTGATCCGCACGCATTTGCCGACGGGCGAAGCCGTGACGCTGGTACCGGTCGCCGCGATCCTGGTCGCGAGCATCCGTCTGCATTTCCTCGACATGGTGCTGAATGCCCAGACGAGAGGGCCGGTCAATTTTCCCTGCGACGTCAACGTGAGCAAGGGCGAGGAGCTCGGCTGGTTCGAGCATGGCTCGACCATCATCATCCTCGCGCCCGGCAATTTCACCTTCTGCGACGGCATCGCCGAGGGCACGCGCATTCGCGCAGGTCAAGCGCTGCTGAGAAAAAACTAGCCTTCAATCAGCCGCGTCGGCCGCCTATATCGTCCCTGGGGACGTTTCTGCGACGACGGATTTGGTGATGGCACGGGCGCCGGTGATGGCGGCGGGTGGTATTGTGCTGCGGCGGGGGGCGCCGCCGCTGATCGCCGTCGTGCGCCAGCGCAAGCGCAACGAATGGGTTTTGCCGAAGGGCAAGCTCGACGACGGCGAAACGCCGAAGCAAGCCGCGCATCGCGAAGTGCTGGAAGAGACCGGTCACGAGGTCGCCATCCACGAATTTCTGGGCACGCTGGTCTATCAGTCCGGCGGGCGCTCCAAGGTCGTGCATTTCTGGCGCATGGAGGCCGGGGACGGTCCGGTCCGCAAGCTGATGAACGACATCAAGGCGGTCGATTGGCTGACGCTGGAAGACGCGCTCGCGCGCCTGTCGCGCGAGTACGAGCGCGTGTTTCTGACCCAGGTCGGCCCGATCGCGCTCGCGGCGGCAGGGCTTGCGCCGGTGGATACCGACGTCACACCGCCGCTCGCGACCGAGGATGTCGATGCAGCCTTGCAGACGCTGACGCCAGCCGAAGCGGCTTCGGACGAGTTGCGGCATGGTCTCTTGCAGAAGGTGAAGGCTTGGCTGCGCGGCGAGGCGTGAGTTCTCCTCGCGCGCAGCGTGACGGTGCACCCTCGCCCCTTGCGGGAGAGGGTGGCTTTGCGAAACAAAGCCGGGTGAGGGGTCTCTCTCCACGCGTCAAGCTGTCGATGAGTTTTCGCCGATAGAACCCCTCATCCGGCGCTTCGCGCCGCCTTCTCCCGCAAGGCGAGAAGGAAGAAAGTCACCGCCGCTCCTTCTCCTTCGGAACTGGTGCTGGCCTTCGCGGCGCTGCGGGGCGTTGCGCGGCGGGGAGGCGCTGCTGGAATCCGCCCGGGCGTTGCATGCCCGGCTGTCGAGCAGCGGGCGGCTGGCCGGGTTGCATGCCGGTGCGCGGAAGTTGCGGCTGCAGGCCCGGCTGCTGGTGCGTTCCGCCCGGCTGCGGCAGCGCGACTCCGCCGGGCTGCGTCGGAATCTGCCCACCGCGTTGCGGCCGGGTTTGCGGCGTGCCGTCAGGCTGTGTGCCTTGACCGGCGCGCGGTGGGCCTGCCGGCCGTCCCGCGCCTTGCTTCTGGCCTTGCTGTTGCTGACCCTGACCCGCGCGCGGCGTACCGGGCTGGACGGCGCCGCCTTGGCCCGGCGCTTGACCCTGTCCTTGGCCCTGCCGCTGGGGCTGGGCGCCTTGGCGACCTGGCGTGCCGGGCTGCTGCTGGCCTGGACGGTTGTTCTGACCGGGCTGACCGTTCGGCCGCTGCGGCTGTTGCGGCTGTTGTCCTGGCGCCGTATTCGGCCGCAATTGTTGCTGTTGCGGCGGCTGGAACGGCCGCGGAATGCGCGGGCTCGCGGTCGGATTGGCACGGCGGAAGTCGCGCTGCTCGGTGACGATCTGCCGGCCCGTGGTCTGCGCCAGATGCACCTGGCTGACGAAGCCGCGGTCGCGTGCGATCTGCTGTGGTGCGATCGTGATCGGCACCGCGGCAAAGCGCATGACGCCTGCCGCGGCCGCGCCCGGCCGGATCGCAAAACCGCTCGCGCCTTGCGTCAGCGCGCCGAGCCGCGTCCCGCTCGTGCGGTCGTCGACGTCGATGTGTCCGACCCGGCCGTCGGCGTCGGGATAGAGCTTGATGTTGACGTTGTTGGCGTTGTTCGCGGCCGGGCCTTCCGGCACCTCGACGACGCCGGTGGTGCCCCGGATGCCGAGCGTCGCCGTCGGCGTCGTGATCTTCATGTCGCCGGTCTTTGCCACCGCCGCCGCGACGAAGGCGACCGTGCCCTTGCCGATGTCGAAGATTCCTGCGTTCTGTTTGCCGCCGTCCTCATAGACGTAAGTGTCGATGGTGATCTTGGCGCTGGCCGAGAGGTTGAACGTGGTCGCGTCGTTGAAGGTGATGCCGAGCGAGGAGTTCGACGAAGTCTGCACGACGTCGTTGAGATAGATGTCGTCGCGTACCCGCAGCGGATAGGAATTTTTGTCGCGGATCACGGTCGCGATGCCCGTCACCGTCGCGACGTTGCCGATCGGCTCGATGGCGGCGGGCTGCGCCTCGGTCGCGGGAACGGGTGAAGCCGATGGCGTCGGCGAGGGGGCGGGCGACGGCTGCGCTTGTGGCTGCGCCTGCGCAAGCTCGATCGCATCGGATGCGAACGCAACGCTCGCGCCGGCCGGCGGCAACGCCAGCAGCACAAGCGCGAACATGAAGCGGCGCCAGGCCACGATAAATGTCACGAAGAGTCCCGGTGAGAAACGCGAGGCGAGATCGACCGATATCAGCCGGGTACAGCTGAACGGCGGATGAATGTCTATCGCACGGCGGCGGTGAACGTTCAAATCCAACTCTTTCCCCTCATGGTGAGGAGCGCGCCCTTGCGCGCGTCTCGAACCATGCAGGCCCGCTCGCGATCCGGGCCTTTGCCCTTCGAGACGCCTGCTTCGCAGGCCCCTCAGGGTGAGGGGATAAACCGAGACTGTCGCGCATGATCCCGGGTCGATGCTTCGCATCGCCCGGGATGACTATAGAATGGGACGATGGTGGTGCGTCAGCTCACGCGCTTCCAGGTCTGGCCGCCGCAGAACATGCCGCCGAAGGCGCAGCCCTGCACGCGCATTGCATTCGGGCCCTTCATCGCGATCGTCGAGTCGTAGTTGCGGCCGGAGTCGGGATCGTGGATGCGGCCGCTCCACTTCGCACCGTCGGGCTTCATGTTGATCAGGATACGCTCGTTGGTCTTCGCGGCGTAGCCGCAGAGATTGACGCCACACTGTTCGACGCGGACATTGCCCTTGTTCTCTTCGGTCGCCCAGACGCCGATCGGCGTGTTGGCAACCGCGACAGGCGCGGCGGGCACCGGCGCCGGAGCGGGGGCCGGAGCAACCGCGACGGGCGCGGGAGCCGCAGCGGGCGCGGTCTGCGTCGTGGCGTCGTAGCCAGCGGACGGAGCAGCGGCAACCGTCGTGCTCGGTGCCGCGATAGCGGGCGCTGCCGGCGCGGTCGCCTGCACGGGGGCCTGCTGCACGGGCTGCTGCTGCTGCACCGGAGCCGGCGCCGGCTGCGCGGTCGTGGCCGGAGCCGGCGTGGTGTCGACGTCATCATCCTTCGAGCCAAGGCCCTTGAGGTTGATGTTGTTCAGCTTGATCGGCTTGTCGGACAAGCCCGGCGCGACGATGGTCACGCAATTGAGCGAGGCGCAGTTGCGCGGCGTCTCGATGCGGATGTTCTGGCCTTCGATCTGGAACGAGATCGCATTGCCGGCATGCGCGGCGGCGGTGGACGCGAGGAAGAGAGCGGTGGCGGCGATGGTGAGCTTGTTCATGACAACCTCCGAAGAATGTGTGGGTCCCGATGGGACTGAAGTCGCGGGTGGATGAAGCGTGGTTCGACCCTACGCCGGGCCGGTCGGACCTTCTGTGATGGGCGTCACAACGGCTCCCCGGTGGTGGGTGACGCCGCGCACATTCAGTCGCTGTCCATCTGCGTAACCTCGTCTCGACACAGAGGGAGGCGCCGATGATGCGGCTTGTGACGTCGCTTGGCACATTGATCGCGCTGCTGGCGATTGCGCCCGCAGCCGAGGCCGGCTCCTACGCGTTCTCGATCGGCGGTCATCGATTCCGGGTCGACTCGCCCAGCCATTGCCGATCGGCTTCCTGTGTTTCGGTTTCCTCCCATCGCAGCTTTCGGCCGGACGATGACACGACGCCGGCCCCTGCGCCGGTGCTTCCGCCGCCGCAGCCGCTCTATCCCGCGGCTCCGGTCAGGCCAGCGCAAGCGATTGCGGTAGCGCCTGCGGCGGCGCAGACGGCTCCTGTCCTTGCCTCAACGACGTCGCAGCCAATTGTCCTGCCGCAGGCGCCAAGCTCCAATCCGCCGCGGGTCGAGCTACCGCGGATGGATCCGCCGAAGACCGTCGCGCTCGATCCGCCGCGCATGGAGGCACCTGTCGTCGCGCCAAGGCCGGAGCTCGAGCAACCCGTGACGAGCCCTGAGCGTGGCGACGACGAGCCCGCCTATTTGCCGCTGGGCGAATGGGAGAGCGCAGGCGCCAAGGGCACGGTCCGCATCGAACGCTGTGGACCGGCACTGTGTGGCTTCGCGCTGACTGAAGCGTCGGCCAGGGGCGAGAGCGTGCTCGTCAACATGAAGCCGAAAACGCACGACGTCTGGACCGGCAACATCTACAGCCGCTCCAGCGGCAGTACCTATTACGCGAGGATGACGCTGAAGAGCTCCGGCAAGCTTCACGTCGAAGCCTGCGCACTGGGCCACTTCTGGTGTTCCGGAAACGACTGGACGCGAGCCGAAGAGCGGCCGGAGAAACTGATCACGACGTCGCGGCAGTGGAGCGCGCGGTCGTAAGGGAAGCGTTCGATACCTCCGGCTGAAGCCGCCTAGATCATGCCGAGCACGATGGCGCCGACGAAGGCCATGGCGAGGTACGCGGTGATAACGCTCAGTCTCCCGGCGAACGTCATGATGTCGCTCCCGCTGTCGCGCCGCTTTGCGCGAGAGCGTCATGGTTAACAGAAAGTCTCTTTCCGAAAAAGTCAGCTTTGCTGTCGCTCGTCACCTGCGGACAGTCCTGCTGGCGCCGGCTGACATGGTTAAAGAACACTGAAATCAACACGTTGAAGAGTCTTTAAGTAAATTCACCGAACGTGCGTGCATGACGCGCGGAGTTCGTTTGTATCTCGTCGGCTCCATCGTCCTTGTTTCGTTAGCAGGTTGCGGACGCGGCGTCTTCCAGGCCGAACGTGAACCGTGGCGGGCCGAGGCCGAAGCCGCATGCCTGAAATCAGGCGCGGTGAAAGAGGGGCCGGATCTCGTCCGCATCGACCCGATCTCCGGGCCGGGCATGTGCGGCGCAGAGTTTCCGCTCAAGGTCGCCGCCCTCGGCGAAGGCTCGAGCAGCTACGGCTTTGCCGATGAGGAACTGCGTCCGCCCGGGAGCGTGGGCAGCCAGCCGCGCTGGCCGGTGACGCAGCCGCGATCGAATTACCCGCAGAGCCAGAACACTCCGGCATCGTCCTATCCGCAACGCTCGAACTATCCCGAGAGCGCGGTGCGTCAGCCGTCCGGCTATGGCGCTTCCCCTGGTCCAATGCCTCTGAATGCGCCCGGCGTGGCGCAGCAGGAAGACGAGATCGATTTGCCGCCCGAGGGCACCGATGCCGCGGGCGCGTCGCGCTACATGAATGCGCCGAGCTATCCGGCACGGCCGGCGCCCTACTCGCAGGCGCCCGCGCAGCAACCGCTGCCGCGCCTTGGTCCGGCACAGGGCAATCCCGTCACCGCCGTTGGCCCCGTTGCGATCAAGCCGGTTGCGACGCTGGCCTGTCCGATCGTGTCCGAGCTCGATCGTTGGCTCGCCGACACCGTGCAGCCCTCGGCGATGCGGTGGTTCGGCACCCGCGTCGCGGAGATCAAGCAGATCTCCGCTTATTCCTGCCGCGGCATGAACGGCAATTCGCACGCCCATATCTCCGAGCACGCCTTCGGCAACGCGCTCGACATCGCCGCCTTCGTGCTCGCCGACGGCCGCCGCGTCACCGTGAAGGATGGCTGGCGCGGCATGCCGGAAGAGCAGGGGTTCTTGCGCGACGTGCAGTCGGGCGCGTGTGTGCATTTCACCACGGTGCTGGCGCCGGGCTCGAACGTCTATCATTACGATCACATCCACGTCGATCTGATGCGCCGCGCCAGCCGCCGCCTGATCTGCCAGCCCGCTGCCGTCTCCGGCGAAGAGGTCGCCGCGCGGGCGGGCGGGCGCAATCCCTATGCGAATGCGCGTGATCCCTCCGTGACCGGCTCGCTGGGTACGCGCAAGAGCATGGCGCGAAAACACGAAGAGGACGAGTACGCCGACGATTGAGGCTTGCGCGTGATGCGTAGCCCAGGAGGAAAGGGGCCCGATCTCGCTCGGCCGTATCACGCCAGGCCAACTCGCGCGCATGATCGGCGCGACGCGCCTGTCCATCAGCCTGATCCTCAGCCGCCTCCAGGACGACGGCATCGTCTGGACTGGCCGACCAAGACGGCCGTCAACGATCTCGCCGCGTTGAGGAAGCAGGTGACCGACTAGAGCCCGCGCCGTAGAAAAATTTCAGGTCGACTTCGACGGTGCTGGGACCAGTCCCATGCACAGCTGTACCTCGGCGGGGACATTGTAGGTCCGCATGATGTGGCGGCTGTCGCGCAGGCCGGTTGCCTCACGCTGCACCACGAACATCCAGAGCGCGTGGCCGGCTTCCATCACCAGCTTTCGCCTGGCCGGCTGCATCGCGGCCGGCACTTCCGAGCTTGCGTGAGCGGCGTCGAACTCGCGCAAGCGCGCCAGCGCCCGTTCGAGCGTGCGGCCCATCCGTCCGAGCGCGGAGGCCTGTTCCTGGACAATCTCGTAATGGAGGATATCGACCGGCGGGCGAAGATCACGGGACATGAGCCCCAATATAGGACCGACGGAACGGCCTGCAACGCGTGGCGCTACTTCGCCCGGTACGCCGCCAGGAACATCCGCGTCGCGCTGTCGACGACTTCGCTCATGCGCTCTTCCGACGGCGCGGGCGCGGCCTGGAAGACGAAGGGCAGGAACAGCGAGGCCTTGCACAGTTCCATGAATTGCGACGCCGCCAGATCACAATCGTCGATCGCGAGATCGCCGCAGGCGACATGGGTGTTGAGATAGTCGGAGAGGCGGTTGATGGACTTGTCCAGCACCCGCGCATAATAGCGGCGGCCGAGATCGGGCATGCGCTCGGCGATCGCCATCACGGTGCGGATCGCCGATCCGCCGCCGGGCCGGCACAGCAGACGGTTGTAGGCCCGGCCGAAATCCTTCAGCGTGGTTTCAACATCGCGGGCAGGATCGAAATTGAACGCGACCTGCCCGTGCTGGAGCGCCTCCTGCTCGAGGATGGCTTCGAACAGCGCGCATTTATCGGCGAAGTAGACGTAAAGCGTGCCCTTCGAGACCTGCGCCGCGCGAGCGATCTCGCCCATGCTGGCACCGTCAAACCCGAGATCCATGAACACCTTGCGGGCCCCGTCCAGAATCTGGCGGCGTTTGGAGCTGTCCTCCTCCTGGATGACGTGCAGATGTTCGCGGTCGGCTACAACCATTGGTTCAGGGTCTCGGAAGGTTTTTGCATCGGTCCAGGATCATGAAACCGAAATAAAGGATTCGGGCCAGTAGGCTCTGCCCGGGAATATTATCTATATTGACCGAACCGTTCGGTCAATGATATTTGGGATAAGCGAGAGGGACCGGGCCGCACGCGGCTGTCCCTCATCGCGCTTTTTTGTTGGGGGAGGCCTCCATGGCCGTAGTGAGAGACCAGGCTGCGCGCGTCCTTCGCCCGGACGCCGTGGAGACGCCGACGCCCGCGGGTGGTGAGGCTGCCACCGAGACGTCTGTGGCTCTCGCCGAGCAGTTGCGCTCTCATGTGGCCGAGGAAACCAAGCGCCGCCCCAGCGAGGCGCCGGAGCAGCCCGTGACCGACAAGCCGGCCGCAGCCCCAGACGCGCCCGCCGCCGGCGCGTCGAAGTCCGGCAAGCGTAAATTCGTGATGATGGGAGTAGGGTTGGTGCTGGCGCTCGCTGCCGCGAGCTATGCCGGCTATTACACGCTGGTCGGCCGCTTCTACGTCGCGACCGACGATGCCTATGTCCGCGCCAACAACACCATGCTGGGCGCGCGCGTTGCCGGCCACGTCTCCTCGATCCTCGCCGGCGACAACACGACGGTGCGCGCCGGCGACATCGTCTTCCGCATCGACGACGGCGACTACAAGATCGCGGTCGACGCCGCCGCGACCAGGATCGCGACCCAGCAGGCCACCATCGATCGCATCGGCCGCCAGGTCGCGGCGCTCGACAGCCAGGTCGCGCAGGCCAAGGCGCAACTCGTCTCCGCCGAAGCCGGCCTCAAGCGCGCCGACCTCGATTATGAGCGCCAGCAGGCGTTGAGCAACAAGGGGTTTGCCTCGCGCGCCACCTTCGAGAGCTCCGAAGCCGGGCGCGACCAGGGCGCCGCCGCCGTCAAGGCTGCGCAGGCCGCCTACGACGTCGCGCTCAGCAATGTCGACGTCGCCAAGGCGCAGCAGGCCGAAGCGCAGGCGCAACTCGCCGAGCTCAAGACCACGCTGGCCAAGGCCGAGCGCGATCTCGCCTTCACCGCGGTGCGCGCGCCGGTCGACGGCACGTTCTCGAACCGCCTCGTCAGTGCCGGCGATTTCGTCGCGGTTGGCCAGCGGCTCGGCAACGTCGTGCCGCTCGACAACGTCTATATCGACGCCAATTTCAAGGAGACCCAGCTCAAGCGCATCCGCCCCGGCCAGCCGGTGACGATCAAGGTCGATGCCTACGGCATGCGCAAATTCTCCGGCGTCGTCGACAGCATCGCGGCGGGCGCGGGCTCGGTGTTCACGCTGCTGCCGCCCGACAACGCCACCGGCAACTTCACCAAGATCGTGCAGCGCGTGCCGGTCCGCATCCGCGTGCCGAAGTCGGTCGCGAAGCAAAACCTGCTCCGCGCCGGCATGTCGGTCACTGCGACCGTCGATACCAACAAGGGCGCGGCCGACGCCGACAGCGAGGTCGATCTCGACGACGCCACCATGATCCATCCGCAGTAGCGCGCCTGCGCCGCGAGGTCAGACGATGGCGAACGCCACGACCGTTTCACCTGCCATGATGGCGGACCCCGCTTCGGAGCGCATCGCGCCGAAGCGGCTGTTCGCCTTCATCATCATGGTGTTCGGGATGTTCATGTCGATCCTGGACATCCAGATCGTCTCGGCGTCCCTGAGTGAAATCCAGGCCGGCCTGTCGGCAAGCTCCAGTGAAGTCTCCTGGGTCCAGACCGCCTATCTGATCGCCGAAGTGATCGCGATTCCGCTGTCGGGGTTTCTGTCGCGCGCGTTCGGCACGCGGCTGTTGTTCGCGATCTCGGCGGCCGGCTTTACCGTATCGAGCCTGCTCTGCGGCTTCGCCACCACCATCGAGGAGATGATCGTCTGGCGCGCGCTGCAAGGTTTTCTCGGCGCCGGCATGATCCCGACGGTGTTCGCTTCCGCCTACACCGTTTTCCCGCGCACCAAATTCCACATCGTCGGTCCCATCATCGGGCTCGTCGCAACGCTGGCTCCGACCATCGGGCCGACCGTCGGCGGCTACATCACCGACCTGATGTCCTGGAACTGGCTGTTCTTCATCAACATCGTGCCCGGCATCGGTATCACAATCGGCGTGCTGGCGCTGGTCGATTTCGACGAGCCGCATTTCGAATTGCTCGATCGTTTCGACTGGTGGGGGTTGCTGTTCATGGCCAGCTTCCTGGGCACGCTGGAATACGTGCTGGAGGAAGGCCCGCAATATGAATGGATGCAGGACCCCTCGGTCGCGATCTGCGCCTGGATCTGCGGCATCTCGGCGATCGCCTTCTTCTGGCGCGTCTTCACGGCGGCCGAGCCGATCGTCAATTTGCGCACCTTTTCCAATCGCAATTTCGCGATCGGCTGCGTCCTTCAGTTCTGCATCGGCATCGGCCTCTACGGCCTGACCTACATCTACCCACGTTATCTCGCCGAAGTGCGCGGCTATAGCGCGCTGATGATCGGCGATACCCTGTTCGTCTCGGGCATCACCATGTTCCTGGTTGCGCCGGTGGTCGGCCGCCTCATGGCGAAGTACGACATGCGCTACATGATCGCGTTCGGGCTCGTCGTATTCGCGCTCGGCTCCTACCAGATGACCTGGATCACGCGCGACTACGATTTCTACGAGCTGTTGATTCCGCAGATCCTGCGCGGCGTCGGCATGATGTTCGCTATGGTGCCGACCAACAACATCGCGCTCGGCACGCTCGCGCCCGACCGGGTGAAGAACGCCTCGGGGCTCTTCAACCTGATGCGCAATCTCGGCGGCGCCGTGGGCCTCGCCGTCATCAACACCGTGCTCAACGACCGCACCGACCTGCACATCTCGCGCCTGCAGGAGCGCGTGACCTGGGGCAACGCGACCGCGACCGAAACCCTGACCATGTTCATGCAGAAGTTCCAGGGGCTCGGCGATTCCACGCTGATGGCGATGAAGCAGCTGTCGCAGCTCTTGCATCGCCAGGCCGTGGTGATGGGCTTCGGCGATGCCTTCTTCATCCTGACGGTGTTCTATCTCGGCCTCACCCTGCTCGTCACGCTGTTGAAGAAGCCGGCCTCGCCGTTCGGCGCCAGCGGCGACGCGCACTAATTTGCAACACTCGTGCGTGATCTCGCGCGAGCCCCGTTGCAAATCACCAGTGACACATCTATAAAGCGCAACTCATTCCATCGAACTGGGAGGATTTGCATGATTTCGTCGCATTCGCAGATCGCACGCCCGCGCTCGATGATGTTCTGGCTCGGTATCTGCTCGGCCTCCTAGAGGCCTCTTCCGCCAGCTTCGATTGGGCTTCCAGTCCCGATCGCTCCGCTCCCCAAGTCCAAAGCCAACTTTAAGTGACGCCGTCTCGGCCCTCGCGGCCGGCCTGCGTCCATCAATGGAGCCGGCCCGCGCCAGAAGCGGCCGGATGACGCCATGACCGCTCTGTCAAAAAGGCCCGCGGCGATACGCGTGGTGCTGCCATTCGTGTTCCGGCACTGGCTGAAGCAGCCGGGGCGTACCCTCGTCGTGGCCGGCGGCTTGTTGGGCGCAACCGTCGCCGACCTGTTCATGCCGGTCTTCTCCGGACATCTGGTCGACGCCCTGACGCGCGGCCCATCAGATCTCGCCGCGCGTCACGCGGCGCTGATGGCCCTGGGCGGTATCGTGGCGCTGGGCGCTGCGTCCATGGTGCTGCGGCTGACCGGCCTTCAAGCCATCGTGCCGTTCTCGCTCAAGATCATGTCCGAGGTCGCGCAGGAAGCCTTCATGCGCGTGCAACGCTTCTCGACCGACTGGCACGCCAACTCCTTCGCGGGATCCACGGTGCGCAAGGTGACCCGCGGCATGTGGGCGCTCGACCTGTTGAACGACACCATCTTGATGGCGCTGGCGCCGTCGCTGCTGGTGCTGATCGGGTCGATGATCCTGCTCGGCGTGCACTGGGCCTCGCTTGGCGCGGTGATCGCGCTGGGCGCGCTGGCCTACGTCACGATGACGGTGCTGTTCTCGACGCGCTATATCGCGCCAGCCGCGCGCGTCTCCAATGCCTGGGACACCAAGGTCGGCGGCACGTTGGCGGACGCGCTAACCTGCAACGCGGTGGTGAAATCCTTCGGCGCGGAAGCGCGCGAGGATGCGCGGCTTGCCCGTGTCGTCAATCGTTGGCGCGTGCGCGTGCGGCGGACCTGGCTGCGCTACAACTACACCAATCTGGCGCAGCTCTCGGTGCTGCTGGCCCTGCGCGCCTCCGTGATCGGCGGCGCGGTGCTGCTGTGGATGTCGGGGCGGGCCTCGCCCGGCGACGTCACCTATGTGCTGACGAGCTACTACGTCATCCATGCCTATTTGCGCGACGTCGGAATGCACATCAACAACCTGCAGCGCTCGGTCAACGACATGGAGGAGCTGGTGGCGATCCACGACGAGCCGATCGGGATTGCGGATGCGCCGGACGCGCGGCCGATCGCGATCGAGCGCGGAGAGCTCCTCTTTGACGACGTCACGTTTCACTATGGCGGTCATCACGCGCCGCTCTATGACGGGTTGTCGGTCACGATCCGTGCCGGCGAGCGCGTCGGTCTCGTCGGCCGCTCCGGCTCCGGCAAGACCACCTTCGTCAAGCTGGTGCAGCGGCTCTACGACGTGACCGGCGGCCGCGTTCTGATCGATGCGCAAGACATCGCCAAGGCCACCCAGCACTCGCTGCGCAGCCAGATCGCGATCGTGCAGCAGGACCCGATCCTGTTTCACCGCTCGCTCGCCGAGAACATCGCCTATGGCCGGCCCGGCGCCAGCCTGGAGGCGATCGAGCAGGCGGCACGGCTGGCCAACGCGCACGACTTCATCCTGCGCCTGCCCAAGGGTTACGGGACGCTGGTCGGCGAGCGCGGCGTCAAGCTCTCCGGCGGCGAGCGGCAGCGCGTGGCGCTGGCGCGCGCCTTCCTGGCCGATGCGCCGGTGCTGATTCTGGACGAAGCGACCTCGAGCCTCGATTCGGAATCCGAGGCGCTGATCCAGCAGGCGATGGAGCGGCTGATGCGAGGCCGTACCTCGATCGTGATCGCGCATCGGCTGTCGACGGTGAAGAGCCTCGATCGCATCCTGGTGTTCGACCGCGGCGAGATCGTCGAGCAAGGCACGCATGCCAGGCTCGCGGCCAAGCCCGGCGGCATCTATCGCGGCCTGTTCGAGCGCCAGGTGGTGGAGCTCGGACATATCGCAGCAGCGGAGTGAGTGGCGCGCGGCGGGCGGGGCGGAAAAACCCCCCGCGCCCCGCCCCACGGTGAATTAACATAAAAACCAGAAACCCCGCGGCCACGTTGGGGCCAAACTGCGGCACGCGCCCCCCCGCCGGGTGGGGCAGATAACCAGA
>NZ_JBVVPQ010000006.1:163434-198983 GCF_055811695.1 Bradyrhizobium sp. MI1.3
CCTGGGGGGGGGGCGGGGGGGCCGGGGCCCGGGGGGGGGGGGGGGGGGGGCGGGGGGGGGGGGGGGGGGGGGGGGTGGGGGGGGGGCGGCGGCGGGGGGGGGGGGGGGGGGGGGGGGGGGGCCCCCCCCCCCCCCCCCCCGGCCGCGCCGCCAGAGGATGAATGACATGAAAGACCTGACACGCGGCTCCATCGTGGGCCACATCCTGAGCATGGCGCCACCGATCGTGGTCGGCATGATCACGATCATGATCTGCCAGCTCGTCGACCTGTATTTCGTGTCGGGACTGGGCGATGCGGCAATCGCGGGTGTCGCCGCGGCCGGCAATGCCGGCTTTCTCGTCAATGCGCTGATGCAGGTGCTTGGCGTCGGCACCGTGGCGCTGATGGCGCACGCGGTGGGGCGCAAGGATCGCGGCGACGCCAACCTCGTCTTCAACCAGTCGGTCCTCCTGTCGGTGCTGTTCGGGCTCCTGACCTTGGGCGCGGGCTTCGCATTGTCGCGTCCATATATGCGCGCGGTCGCGGCCGATGAGGCCACGGTCGAAGCCGGCGCGATTTATCTGCTCTGGTTCATGCCGGCTTTGGCGCTGCAGTTTGCGTCGCAGGTCATGGCGTCTGCGTTGCGGGCCACGGGAATCGTGCGGCCGAGCATGCTGGTTCAAGCGCTTGCAGTGGCCATCAACATCGCGCTGGCGCCGGTCCTGATCTCGGGTTGGGGCACCGGGCACGCGCTCGGTGTTGCCGGAGCGGGCCTCGCAAGCTCGATTGCCGTCTTCATCGGTGTGCTCATGCTGCTGGTGTATTTCCTGAAACTGGAACGCTATGTCGCCTTTAATCCCGCGCAATGGCGGCCGCAGCTTCGACAGTGGAAGAGGATCCTCAATGTCGGCCTGCCTGCAGGCGGCGAGTTCGCGATGGTCTTCATCATCATGGCCGTGGGCTATTACGTGCTGAGCGTTTTCGGCTCGGCGGCACAGGCCGGATTTGGCATCGGGACGCGTCTCCTCGGCCTGATGCAGATGCCGGCGCTCGCCATCGCTCTTGCGGCGGGGCCGATCGCCGGGCAGAATTTCGGTGCCGGCAATGGAGCGCGCGTGAGGGAGACCTTTGTCAAGGCGGCGCTTGTCGCGACCGCCGTGATGATTGTTTTCTTGATCCCGGCGCAGCTCGTGCCTGGTCTGTTGCTTACCGGCTTCTCGAAGGATCAGGAGACGATGGCGGTTGCGTCGCTTTTTCTGCGCATCGTCTCGCTCAACATGGTGGCGCAGGGGCTGATCTTCACCTGCTCCAGCATGTTTCAGGGGCTCGGCAATACCAAGCCGGTGTTGTTGACCTCGGCAACGCGGGTCCTCACCTATTCCCTGCCGTCGATCTGGCTCTCGACGTGGCCGGGCTTCCGGATGGAGCATGTCTGGTACCTGTCGATCGCGACGACCACGCTGCAGGCTGCCCTGAGCGTGTGGCTGTTGCGCCGCGAGTTCGGAAAGCGCCTTGTGGTGCTCCGGCACGAGGAGCCCCCCGAGCAGGCTGCACCCGAGCCTGTGGCGACTCCTGTACGCGCGCCCGCGTAGCGATCGCTTATCTGCGTGCTTGGCGTCGGGGTTGCCGGCGGCGTGGCGCTCACCGTGAAGAAAATACGGAGTTAGTGCGTGCCAAGACTGTTCCAGACGAGGCCGAGGCCCGACAGGAACAACAGACCGAGCACGACATCGCCGAAATGCTTGTCGCTCAGCGCGTGATAGACGCGCGCGCCGGCCCATGCGCCGATCAGCGTGCCCGGAAAGGCGACCACCGCGAGCCAGACCACCTTGAACGCGACGAGGCCCGAGGCCGTCTGCAACACCAAAGCGGTGGCGAGCACGGTGAAATTGAAGAGCTGGAAGATGCCGCGCCGCTCGTGCTTGTTCCAGCCGCGGATGTTGGCCCACAGGATCGGAAGCGGCCCCGATAATCCGGCGAGACCGCCAAGAATGCCGCCGGCAAACCCGATCGCGCCGTCGACGATGCGACCGCCGAAGGTGATGGCGAGCGGCTTCTTGTTGAGGTACAGCGCGGTCGAGAAGATCAGCAGCAGCACGCCGACGCTCAGCTTGAACACTTTTGGATCGGCGGAGGCGACCAGCATGGTGCCCAGCGGCACGCCGATCAGTCCTCCAATCAGGAACGGCCAGACCAGCGAGAGATCAAAACTCTTCCACATCGACGGCAGCGTCGAGCTCTGCGCGATCACCGAGCAGATCAGCACCAGGGGCACCGCGAGCGAGGGCGGCAGCACGTAGAGCCAGATGCCGAGTGCCATCAGCGCGGTGCCGAATCCGGCGAGGCCCGAGACGAAGCCCCCGGCCAGTGCGCCGAGCAGCAGCAGCGCGTAGGTGAGTATTTCCAACAGATTGTCCCTGTCGCCTGGGCGATCCCGAATTGTTGATCCCCATCGCTCGCATAGCACAGCTGCGGCCGTGCAGGTCAATTTCAAAACCGCACGCAAGCGTGATCCCCAGCGGCGGGCGTTCGCGAAAGACAGGTCTAGATGATGCTCGTACTTCCACCTGGGGGCCCGCTCGACGCCATCATGCGGTCCGATCGGCCAGCATCCCGGCTGAGCATATGGAGAAGGACGATGATCCGCACGAAGATTGCCGTCGCGGCCGCGCTGGTGTCGGCGGCGGCCTTGATGCCGACGATGGCGCAGGCGCAGTTTTCCGAGCCCGCGACCTATCAGGCTGCCCATCCCGACCGCGACGTTCTGAATGGCGGCCAGCTCACACCCGCCGCGCGCGGGGCCCGCGGCGAGTCCGTCGCGCCGAGCGAAGCCTATGCGGCCTATCCGTCCCCCGTCGCACCAGTCGTTCGCTCGCGGCATCGCCGTCAGCATCGATAAGTATTGCTAGACGATCTGTCTGGTGTCGGCGGGGCTGTGCAGCGCGCTCACGAGGATGCGTAGCGCTTCCGTCAATTCCGCCCTGTTGCGCGCCGCGCCAAGCGAGACGCGTGCCGCGTGTGGCGGCGTTCCGTCGACGGTGAAGGCCTCGCCGGCGACGACGGCTAGTCCATTCCGCAGGAGATGCGCCGCGACGTCGGCGCGGCCCTCAGGCAGCCGTAGCCACAGATGGTGAGCGGCGGGTTTGGCCTGGAACTCGAATCCTTTGAGCGCCCGTTGCGCGAGCTGCTGGCGGCCGACCGCCTCGCTCCTGATGGCGGTGATGATGCGGTCGGCGATCCCGGTCTCGATCCAATGCGTCACCAGCGCGACCATCAGCGGTGCCGGCATCTGCACCGTCGCCTGCAAAGAGTTGCGCATCTCCCGCTGCGAGCTGCTGTCGGGCGTCACCAGATAGGCGACCCGTAGCGCGGGCGCGATGCATTTCGACAGCGTGGTCGCGAGATATGTCCGTTCCGGAATGAGATTGGCGATCGGCGATGCCGAGCGATCGAGCAGCCCGTAGGCGTCATCCTCGATCAGAATCGTATCGGCATCGTTGATGATTTTTGCGATGGCGCCGCGGCGCTCGGGAAGAAGCGTCGCGGTGGTCGGATTGTGCAGCGTCGGAATGAGATAGACCGCTTTCGGTCTATGCGTGCGGCAAGCTTCCGCCAGCGCGTCGGGCAGGATGCCGCCGTCATCCATGGCGACGCCGACGAGCTTGACTCCGAGCCGCGCCGCGGCGGCCTTGATGCCGGGGAAGGTGAGGGCCTCCGTCAGCACCACGTCGCCGGGCCGGGCGAGATGGGCGAGCAGGTTGAACAGAATCGTCTGCGCGCCGGGAAAGATCACGAGCCTGTCGGCATGCGCATGCGGCACGCGTGCCCGCATCCACCGCGCCGCGACCTCGCGCTCATGTGCGCTGCCGCCGGGCGGCTGGTAGTTGAGATGCGCCGTCAGACCCGATTGCGCGCGGATGGCGTCCATCCCGGCGATGATGCGCTCGTCGAGCTGCGCTTCGAGAGGCTGCGGCGGCACGTTCATCGAGAGGTCAATCGCGACGGGATGCGGCAGGTCGACCGCGCGGCGCGCGCTGGTCTCCGACACGAACGAGCCCTGGCCGACCCGGGCCTCCATGATGCCGCGGCGCCGCGCCTCGGTGTAGGCGCGCGTCACCGTGGTGAGGTCGACGCCGAGCGCCTTTGCCAGCGCCCGCTGCGTCGGCAATTGTTGGCCGCGCACCAGCCGGCCGGCGGCGATGTCGGCCTCCATGGCCTCGACGATGCGCTGATAGCGCGGCCCGCTCAGCTCCGAGATTGTAGGGGTCCAATCCATGCAATTAAGGCCTATATCCTTTGAATGTATGGATACAAGATATTATTGTATGGATCGTAGAAAAGGAAGAGGTGGGGTCATGGCGACCGGTTCAGTCTCTCTGGCAAAAGCGATGTGGCGCGGATTTCGCGGCAAGTGCCCGAACTGCGGCGAAGGCCATGCGTTCGGCCGTTTCCTGAAGGTGGCGGATACCTGTGACCATTGCGGCGAGGAGCTGTTCCACCAGCGCGCCGACGATTTTCCGGCTTATCTCGTGATGGTCGTCGTCGGCCATCTCGTGGTCCCGGCAATCCTCGCGGTGGAGACCGCCTATGCCCCAGCAGTTTGGCTGCAACTGGCGGTGTGGCTGCCGGTGACCTTGTTCGCTTCGCTCGCGCTGTTGCAGCCGACCAAGGGTGCCATCGTCGGGCTGCAATGGCAGATCGGCATGCACGGTTTTGAGACGGGCAAGCTGCGGCGCGAAGCTGGTCGGCCTGCACCCGCCCTCGTGAAGGTGACCACTCGCGCGGCTTAAGAAGCCATAGCGTTTACATCGCGCGCTCGCCCGCTACACTCCATCGTACAAACAAGAACGATGGAAACGGCGATGGCCGCACGCTCAAAAACCTTCCTGCTCTGTCACGGCGCGTGGTCTGGCGGGTGGGCCTGGAAGAAGATGCATCCGCTGATGGCGCAGGCCGGCCACCGCCTGATTGCGCCGACCTATACCGGGCTCGGCGAGCGCGCGCATCTGGCCAGTGCCGCGATCGATCTCGACACGCATATCCAGGACATTCTCAACGTCATCAGGTTCGAGGATCTCAGCGACATCGTGCTGCTCGGCCACAGCTATGGCGGCATGGTCGCCACCGGCGTCGCCGATCGCGCGCGCGAGCGGGTGACGCAATTGATCTACCTCGACGCCTTCGTGCCGCGTGACGGCCAGTCGCTGTTCGATCTCCATGAGGGCGGGCGCGAGCCGATGCGCAAGGCGGCAAGCTCAGGCGACGGCTACCGCATCCCGCCGAACCCGCCGCCGCCGGACACGCCGCAGGCCGATCTCGACTGGCTCAACGCCCGCCGGATCAACATGCCGATCAAATGTTTCGAGACAAAGCTGAAGCTCGAAGGTAGCGAGCCGGCGATGCCGCGCAGCTACATCTATTGCACGCGCATTCCGCCGGGCGACGTGTTCGGGCAATTCGCGAGGCGCACGAGGAGCGAGGACGGCTGGCGTTTTGTCGAGCTCGACGCCAGCCACGCGCCGAACGTGACAGCGCCGGACGCGCTGATGGGCGTATTGCAAGAGATCGTCGGATAGTGAGCGCCCAAATGGTGAGGGGCTCGATGCGGTCAGCATCGAACCCCTCGTTGCAAGATATCAGCCGGCCTGTAAGCCGGGTTCTGTAAGGCACCGTCCGCTTGCGCGAACGATACGTGACGGCCATTCCTCTGGGACCATGTTTGCACATGGCCTCGAGCAACCTACCCGGACGGCGGGCCTGACATCGCCCCGCGGCGTTATCGCTTTCGCGAACAGCCCGCTACGCCGTCCCTATTCGGTTTTGCTCCCGGTGGGGTTTACCATGCCGGCTCCGTTGCCGCAGCCGCGGTGCGCTCTTACCGCACCTTTTCACCCTTACCTGCCTACGCAGCTTGCGCTGCGAAGGCGGGCGGTTCGTTCTCTGTGGCACTTTCCCTGGGGTCGCCCCCGCCGGACGTTATCCGGCACCGTATGTCAAGGGAGCCCGGACTTTCCTCCCCGGCGGCCTTTCGGCACCTGCCGGAGCGGCCGTCCGGCCGACTGACGGGGCAGGCATGGGGCATTTATGACGGTTCCGTCAAGCTGATATCGCCGCGCATGCGGCCTGCAAATAATTTATCCTGAAGATGTCGTTTGGTGTGTGTCCCGTTCGACTGGATGTCGGCGATCCCGCCGAACAACAGGAGTTAAGCGATGCAATATTTGCTGATGATCTACCAGAACGAAGCCGAGTACGCGAATATGCGTCCGGCGGCCGGCCAGCAGATGACGGCGGAATATCAGACCTTCACGCAAGGCATCATTCAGAGCGGCAATTTCAAGGCGGGCGACCGTTTGCAGCCGACCACGACTGCGACGACGGTCCGCGTGCGCGACGGCAAGACTCTGACGACCGACGGCCCGTTTGCCGAAACGCGCGAGCAGCTCGGCGGCTATTACCTCGTGGAGGCCAAGGATCTCGATACCGCGATCGAGATTGCATCGCGGATTCCGTCGGCGCGTATCGGTTCGATCGAGGTGCGGCCGATCTGGGTCTACGACAAGTGACGGCGCAGCCGCGCATCGGCGCATGACACTGTCCGAGATCGACAAGATTTTCCGCGACGAGGCGGGGCGGGCGCTGGCCACGCTGATCCGCCTCGTCGGCGATTTCGATCTTGCCGAGGACGCGCTCCAGGACGCCTTTGCGGTGGCACTGGAGCGCTGGCCGGCGTGCGAGGTCCCCGACAATGCGCGTGCCTGGCTGGTCAATGTCGCCAGGCACAAGGCGATCGACCGTATCAGGCGCCAGGCCGTCTTCCGCGGCAAGGAGCAGGCGCTCGTGCACGAGCTCGAGCTGAACGCGCAAGCGCCCGCCGAGCCGCCGGCGACGCTCGACGACGATATGCTGCGGCTGATCTTCACCTGCTGCCATCCTGCATTTGCGCCCGAAGTCCAGGTCGCGCTGACGCTGCGCACCGTCTGCGGGCTCTCCACGGCGCAGGTCGCGCGCGCCTTTCTCGTCAGCGAGGAGGCGATGGGGCAGCGTCTGGTCCGCGCCAAGCAGAAGATCAGGCTCGCCGGCATTCCCTATGAGGTCCCCGAGCGCGACACGCTGGTGCCGCGGCTCGACGGTGTGCTTGCCGTGATCTATCTGGTCTTCACCGAAGGCTATGTGGCGACGTCGGGTGCGGATTTGATGCGGCCCGATCTTGCGGCCGAGGCGATCCGGCTTGGCCGCTTGCTCGACCGGCTGTTACCCGATCGCGCCGGGATCAAGGGCCTGCTGGCGCTAATGCTGCTGCACGATGCGCGCCGCGCAGGGCGCCAGACCCCCGCCGGCGACATCGTGCTGCTGGAAGAGCAGGATCGTTCGCGGTGGGACCATGCACAGATCGAGGAGGGTCTGCGCCTGGTCGACGACGCGCTGCGCGTGCCCGGCCGGCCGCAGCCCTACGCAGTACAAGCCGCGATCGCCGCGCTGCATGCGCGTGCGCCGAGCTATGAGCAGACAGACTGGCCGCAGATTGCCGGGCTCTACGAGGTCCTGCTGCGGATCAACCCATCTCCGGTGATCGAGCTTAACCACGCGGCGGCGGTGTCGATGGTCGATGGGCCCGCGCGCGCACTCGATCTCGTGGATGCGACCGCCGCACGCGGCGGGCTTCATGGCTACGAGCTGCTGCCAGCGGTGCGGGCGGATCTATTGCGGCGGCTCGGCCGCAATGAGGAGGCGCGCGAGGCCTATCGCGCGGCGACGGAAGCGACGCAGCTCGAGCCGCTGCGACGACTTTATGCGCGAAGGATGCGGGAGATGGAGTAGTCGCCACATACTCCGTCATTGCGAGGAGCGCTTGCGACGAAGCAATCCAGACTGCTTCCGCGGAGGCAGTCTGGATTGCTTCGCTTCGCTCGCAATGACGGGGTGCGTGGCAGTCGCCGTCACTTCGACGCGACCGTCGTTCCCTCCGCCGGCAAGCTTCCCAACAGTGCCTGCAAGGTCGACAGCGTCGAGTGATCCGCGACCCCATCCAGTCGCGCCGGGCGGAAATGGCGCTGGAACGCGGTGACGACTTCCATGGTCGCGCCGTCGTATTTGCCGGTGAGGGGAACGCCGTAGCCGTATCTGGCGAGCGCCTGCTGCAGGCTCAGCACCTCGTCGCTGATGGTGCCGAGCATCAGGCTCTCGCCGCGTACGACCGGCGCGGGCGTGACCCAGTGGCCGACCCCGGAATTGGCCAGCGAATGCCACGGAAATTTTTCGCCGGGATCTTTCTTGCGCGCAGGCGCCACGTCGGAATGGCCGAGAACCCGGTGCGCGGGCACCTTGCGGCGGAGCATGATGCCGCGGCACAGCGCGATCACGGCGGCGATCTGGCGCAGCGGAAACTCCGGATAGCCCCAATCGTGGCCGCGATTGACGATCTCGATCCCGATCGAGCAGGAATTGATGTCGTCCTCGCCGGACCAGGACGAGACGCCGGCATGCCAGGCACGCCTGGCCTCCGGCACGCATTGCACGATGCGGCCGTCCTCCAGCACGACATAATGTGCCGACACCTCGGTGCCAGCCGAGCAGAGCCGCGCCAGCGCACCTTCGACGTCGGGCATGCCGGTGTAATGCAGCACGATCATGTCGGGCTGCCGGCCCTTGTTGCGGTCGCCGTGGTTCGGTGAGGGGATGATGTCGGAGACGATCGAGGAATCCGGCTCGAACGTCCGCATGTTCGCGGCGGCCTTGGGAACCGGGAGAACGCGTTGACGCTTCGAATCAGATCCAGACGGCGTGGACGAACCGGACGACATAAACAGCTCGAGACAGACAGAGAGTGGGCCAAGCCCTTCTCTTTACTATTCCTTTACCCTCCACCGTGCGCAACCGCGCGACGAGGTTAACGGATGCATTTTGGCGCATGTGTGTGGATGAAGCATCACCGCCGCGTCAGCTTTTCGACTTGTCGCGAGCCGATCAACGCTTTCTTAACGCTAAGGGCCGTTACTGAGAGATGAAGAGCCGACCCGCGTCCGGAGGCGGCCAAAGCGTATTTTGGCTCGAAATCCCATGGCTGCCCGACAAATTCCAAAGGGAATACTGGGTTGGTGGCCCGGGACGATCGGGCACGGTAACCATGCTGGACGGGGATTGGGTCGTGGAACCGCCGCGACGCGGAATTATTCGAGGCGTTATGAGCTTGTTCGTCCCCGATCTCACTTGGGAGTCCGGCGGGGCGATCGGCAGGCTTGGCGCATGAGCTCGGCTCCGCACATCCCCGTTCTTGGCCGTGAGGCCATCGACCACCTCGCCCCACGCGAGGGCGGCCTTTACATCGACGCGACCTTTGGCGCGGGCGGCTACAGCCGCGCGATCCTCGACATGCCGGGAACCCGGGTGATTGCCATTGATCGCGACCGTACTGCGATCGCAGGCGGCGCCGAGCTGGTCGAACGCTCGGCGGGCCGGCTGACGCTGGTTGAAGATCGCTTCTCCAACCTCGCCGAAATCTGCGCGGCTCAAGGCGTCGATGGCATCGACGGCGTCGTGATGGACGTCGGGGTGTCCTCGATGCAGCTCGACCAGGCCGGCCGCGGCTTCTCGTTCCGCCTCGATGGTCCGCTCGACATGCGGATGGGGCAGGCGGGCCCGACTGCGGCCGATGTCGTCGCGCGCGCCTCGGAAGGCGATCTCGCCGACATCATCTATCTCCTCGGCGAAGAGCGGCAGTCGCGCCGGATCGCCCGCGCCGTCGTCGCCGACCGGCAGGAGACGCCGTTCACGACCACACGCGCGCTCGCCGATCTCGTCGGCAGGGTGGTTCGTTCCAAGCCCGGCGATATTCACCCGGCGACGCGGACGTTCCAGGCCCTGCGCATCTTCGTCAATGAAGAACTCGAGGAACTCCAGAACGCGCTCATCGCTGCCGAGCGTGTGCTCAAGCCCGGTGGTCGACTCGTGGTCGTCTCGTTCCATTCGCTGGAAGACCGCATCGTCAAGAATTTCTTCGCCGAGCGCAGCAAGACGGGTGGCGGTTCACGCCATCTTCCGGAAGTGTCGCAGGCGGTGCCGAGCTTCCAGCTCCTGACGCGGCGGCCGGTGATCGCGGGCGAGGACGAAGTCGCGCATAACCCGCGGGCGCGGTCGGCAAAGCTGCGCGCCGCCGAGCGCACCTCGGCGCCTGCGCAGGACGATCGCGAGCAATCGTCCTGGCCAAAACTCTCCGACGTCATGAGAGGTGGCTAGCGCATGCGCTTCATCCACCTGCTCGTCATTGGCGCGCTGATCTTCGCGGCGGCCTATGTCTATAGGATCAAGATGGACTCCACGGCGCGCACCGAAAAGGTGCTGCGGCTGCATGCGGAGATCCGCGAGCAGCGCGATGCGATCGCGGCGCTGCGCTCCGAATGGGCGAAGCTCGATGCGCCGCTGCGCCTGCAGGGCCTGTCCGACCGGCATCTGCAGCTCAAGCCGGTCAACGGCACGCAATATGATTCACTGAAGAACTTGCCCGAGCGTCCGCCGCGGATGTTCAGGCCGGGCGAGCCGGATCCGATCGGCGCCATGCTCAATACCATCGAAGCCGCGAGCGATCCCGATAACGTGACGGGCTCCGTGCCTCAGCCCGAGGACAAGCCATGAGTGCTGTGACCCCGGCCAAACCTGTAGGAAAGCCGACCGAGCCCTGGCGGCAACGGCTGATCCGCAGTCTGCTGTACGGGCGCAACGTCGATCGCGCCGCCAAGGCGCGGGCGCGCGTCGGCCTGGCGATGCTCGCCTTCGGCGCGGTCTACGCCCTGATCGGCGGCCGGCTCGTGATGTTCGCGATCGGCGCCGACGCCCACGGCGCGCGCCGCGCCGCGGCACAGGAGGTGGTCGCGACCGCGCGGCCCGACATCGTCGATCGCAACGGCGCGATCCTCGCGACCGACGTCAAGGCGTCGAGCCTGTTCGGCGAGCCGCGCCGCATCATCGACAAGGACGAGGCGATCGAGCTGCTGACCGCCACCGTGCCCGACCTCGATGAGGCCGAGGTGCGCGAGCGCCTGAAGACGCGCAAGGGCTTCGTCTGGCTCAAGCGCGAGATTACGGCGAAGCAGCAGCAGGATATCCACAAGCTCGGCATTCCCGGCATCGGCTTCCTGCGCGAGAACAAGCGCGTCTATCCTACCGGCAACGAGGTCGCCCACCTCATCGGTCTCGTCAACATCGACAACCAGGGCATCGCCGGCATGGAGAAGTGGCTCGACAATCAGGGGCTCGCCGATCTCCACCGCGCGGGCTTTGCCACCGACCGGCTGCAAAAGCCGATCGAGCTCTCGGTCGATCTGCGCGTCGAGCACGCACTGCGTGACGAGCTCCTGAAGGCCAAGGAGAAATACCACGCCAAGGCCGCCTCCGGCATCGTCTCCAACGTCAAGACCGGAGAGATCGTGGCGATGGTCTCCCTGCCGGACTTCGATCCCAACAATCCGAAGGAAGCGCACGACCCCGACCGCATCAATCGCCTGACCACCGGCGTCTACGAGATGGGCTCGACCTTCAAGGCGTTTACGCTGGCGATGGCGCTCGATTCCGGCAAGATTAATTTGAACTCGATGTGGGATGCACGGGGGAACCTGCACTACGGCAAGTTCACCATCCATGACAGCCATTCGCTCGGACGTTTCATCAACACCAAGGAAGTGTTCTATTACTCCTCCAACATCGGCGCCGCGCGGATCGCGCTCGGCCAGGGAGTCGAGGCGCACAAGGCGTTCCTGGCCAAGATGGGCCAGTTGACGCGGCTGCGCACCGAGCTGCCCGAGAGCGCGGCGCCGCTGGTGCCGCGCCGCTGGAGCGAGCTGAACACGGTCACCATCGCGTTCGGCCAAGGCCTGTCGGTGGCGCCGCTCCAGGCGGTGATGGGCATCAACGCGCTGATGAACGGTGGCTACTTGATTCCCCCGACATTCATGAAGCGAAGCGAAGCTGAAGCGGCGGCGATGGCCAAGCGCGTGATCAAGCAAGAGACCAGCGACAAGATGCGGTATCTGATGCGGCTCAATGCGGAGGTCGGGTCGGCGCGACAAGCGGACGTCAAGGGCTATTATGTTGGCGGCAAGACCGGCACGTCCGAGAAAGTCATCAATGGCCGCTACGCCAAGAAGCGGGTGCTCAACTCCTTCACGGCGATCATGCCCTCCGACAATCCAAAGTATCAGATCCTGGTGATGCTGGACGAGCCACAGGCCCTGCCCGAAACCCATGGTTTCATCACCTCGGGCTGGAACGCGGTGCCGACCGGCGGCAAGGTGATCGAGCGGATCGCGCCGCTTCTGGGTGTCGAGCCGCGGTTTGACCTGCCGCCGTCCGACCGCCTTATTCTTGCAGCATCCAGGACAACCCAGTAATCAACCGGGTGGGCCGTTGCCGCTGCTGAGTCGGGATTTCCCTGGAGATTCGGCGATCCGGTCCGACATGTCGACTGGAAGACCATGAAGCTGCGCGACCTCCTAGGCAATGACGCCGCAATCGAGCCCGCCGTCGCGGCCCTCGATGTGACCGGCGTTGCCCTCGACAGCCGCGCGGTCAGGCGGGGCGATCTCTTCTTCGCACTTGCGGGCAGCAAGACCGACGGTGCGCGCTTCGTCGATGCCGCGATTGCCGCAGGCGCGGTGGCGGTTGTCGGCGACCATGTGCCTGATGGCTGCAAGGTGCCGTTCATCACGGTGGCCAATCCGCGCCGCGCGCTGGCGCTGGCCGCGGCAAGATTTTTTCCCGCGCAGCCCGCGACAATTGCGGCGGTGACCGGTACCAGCGGCAAGACCTCGGTGGCCGCATTCACCCGGCAGATCTGGGAGCGGCTCGGGCACGCCTCCGCCAGCATCGGAACCATCGGCCTCGTTTCGCCGAAGCGCACCGTCTACGGCTCGCTGACGACGCCCGACCCGATCGCGCTGCACCGGCAGTTGGACGAGATCGCGCGCGAGGGCGTCACGCATCTCGCGTTCGAGGCCTCTTCGCACGGGCTCGACCAATATCGCCTTGACGGCGTGCGCGTGTCCGCCGGCGGCTTCACAAATCTCTCTCGCGACCACATGGATTACCATCCGACCGTCGCGCATTATCTCGCGGCCAAGCTCAGGCTGTTCCGCGAACTTGTCCCGCCGGGGGGCGCGGCCGTGATCTCGGCCGATCATGATTGCTCGGCGGAGGCAATCGACGCCGCAAAGTCGCGCGGCTTGCGCGTGATGGCGGTCGGTCGCAAGGGCGACGGGGCAGGCGAGGGCATTCGTCTCGCCGGTGCGGAGGTCGAAGGGTTTTCGCAAGTGCTCGCGCTCGAACATCGCGGCAAGCAATATGCGATCCGGCTGCCGCTGGTCGGCGAATTCCAGATCGAGAATGCGCTGGTGTCGGCCGGTCTCGCCATCGGCACCGGCAGCGACGCCGCAAATGTGTTTGCGAGCCTCGAAGGTCTCGAAGGCGCCAAGGGGCGGCTCGAGCGCGTCGGCGAGCGCAACGGCGCGCCGATCTTCGTCGACTACGCGCACAAGCCCGATGCGCTGGCGAAGGCGCTGCAGGCGCTGCGTCCCTACGCGAAGCGCAGGTTGGTCGTCGTGTTCGGTGCCGGCGGCGACCGCGATGCCGGCAAGCGTCCGATCATGGGCGAAATCGCAGCCGGCAACGCCGACGGCATCATCATCACCGACGACAATCCGCGCAGCGAGGAGCCGGAATCGATCCGCGCCGAAATCCTCGCCGCCGCCAAGGGCGCTCGCGAAATCGGCGACCGGGCCGCGGCGATCCGTACCGCGATCGAGGAATTGGAAGATGGCGATGCGCTGCTCATCGCCGGCAAGGGCCACGAGACCGGGCAGATCGTCGGCGGAGAGGTTTTGCCCTTCAGTGATCACGAGGCGGTCGCCGCCGCACTAGCGTCGAGGATTGCATGAGCGCGCCCATATGGACGGTGGCCGAAGTGGCGCGTGCGCTAGGCGCCGCCGGATCGTTCCCGGACACGCCGATCGACTTCATCACCCAGGACAGCCGGCTGGTGAAACCGGGCAGCCTGTTCGTCGCGCTGAGCGGCACGCCGAGCGGCGGGTTCATCTCGGCCTTCGCCAGCGCGCGTGACGGCTGGGAGTTCGCGGACAAGGCGGAAGCCTCAGGCGCGGTCGCGATGATCGTGCCGCACGAGATCGCGGGCATCCGCATTCCCCAGATCGTCGTCAAGGACACGCTGATCGACGGTCTCTGGGGTCTAGCGCGCGCGGCACGCGCGCGCTTCAACGGGCCGGTGATCGGGCTCACCGGCAGCGCGGGCAAGACCAGCACCAAGGAATTCCTCGCGGCCTACCCCAATGCCTATGCCAGCCCGTCGAGCTTCAACAATTTCTGGGGCGTGCCGCTGACGCTGTGCAATGCGCGGCCCGATGCCAGTCTCTGGGTCGTCGAGATGGGCATGAACCAGGCCGGCGAGATCGCGCGGCTCAGCGAACTGACGCGTCCGACGGTCGCGCTCGTCGTCAACGTCCAGCCGGTGCATCTGGAGAAGCTCGGCTCGCTCGAAGCCATCCGCCGCGAGAAGGTGTCGATTGCACTCGGCCTGCCCGCGGAAGGCGTGCTGGTGCTGCCCGCCGGGATCAAGGCGCCGGACTGGAAGGGCAAGGTCATACGCTTCGGCGAGAAAGCCGAGGTGCACGAGGTCGCGCACGCGCCGCATGGCGACAGCTGGCAGGTCGTGGCCGCGCTGGGCAAGAAAGAGATCGCGTTCAGCCTGACGCCGGGCGCGCCGCACCGAGTCCAGAATGCGCTCGCCGCGCTCGCTTCGATCCGTGCGGCCAACCTCGATGCGGCGACGCTTGCGATCAAGCTCGACCGGGTCGGCATCATGACCGGCCGTGGCGTCGAGCAGGCAGTCGGTGGCGTCACCGTGATCGACGACAGCTTCAACGGCAATCCGGCCAGCGTGGCTGCCGCGCTGCAAAGCTTGCAGGCGCGCAACACGACCGGCGGCCGCCGCATTGCCGTGCTCGGCGACATGCTGGAGCTGGGCGACGGTGCGCCGGCCTACCACACCGACCTCGCCAGGCATCTCGACGGCATCGACGGCGTCTATTGCGTGGGGCCGCTGATGCGTCACCTGTTCGAGGTGCTTCCAGCCGGCAAGGGCCTCGGCTGGCATGACGACCCCGTCACGCTGAAGCCGGGCGAGGTCGCAAATCTGCTGAGGGCAGGCGATGTCGTGGTTGTCAAGGGCAGCAAGAAGATGTTCTGGGTCAACAAGTTTGTGCCGGGCCTAGTGGCCGCCTTGCAGGCAAGGGCGTAAACTGCTTGGAAGGCGCTGTTTCGGAATCCCACCCTTTCCGGCGCGAAGCCGTTCGTTTTCTTTAGAGGTCGCCCGACCCCATGATGAAGACCAGCGAATGCGCGTGAGGCAGGTTGACAAGGCCAAGATCAAGGCGCGTGCAAAGGCGCCATAGGACCGTCTGAATGTTTTACTGGCTGATCGAGCTCTCCAATACATTTCCGGGCTTCGGTGCCGTTCGCACCTTCCTGAACGTCTTCCGCTACATCACCTTCCGCACCGGCGGCGCCGTCGTCACCGGCGCGCTGTTCGTGTTCCTGTTCGGCCCCTGGATCATCGACCATCTGCGCATCCGGCAAGGCAAGGGGCAGCCGATCCGGGCCGATGGTCCGCAATCGCATCTCGCCAAAAAAGGCACGCCCACCATGGGTGGGCTGATGATCCTGTCCGGCCTCACGGTCGGCACGGTGCTGTGGGCCAATCCGCTCAACCCTTACGTCTGGATCGTACTGGCGGTGACGCTCGGTTTCGGCTTCGTCGGCTTCTATGACGATTATCTCAAGGTGACCAAGCAGACCACGACCGGCTTCGGCAGCAAGCTTCGCCTGCTGATCGAGGCGGCGATCGCGCTGGTTGCCTGCTACGCGCTGGTACGGCTGAACCGCGATCCCGCGTCGACCGCGCTGACGATTCCGTTCCTGAAGGACACCGTGCTGCATTTCGGCTGGTTCTTCGTCGTGTTCGGTGCCTTCGTCATCGTCGGCGCCGGCAACGCGGTGAACCTGACCGACGGTCTCGACGGCCTTGCCATTGTGCCCGTGATGATCGCGACGGCGAGCTTTGCGATGATCGCCTATCTCGCCGGCAACGCGGTGTTCGCCGACTATCTCCAGATCAAATATGTCGCGGGCACCGGCGAGCTCGCCGTGCTCTGCGGCGCGCTGCTGGGCGCGGGCCTCGGCTTCCTCTGGTTCAACGCGCCGCCGGCCTCGATCTTCATGGGCGATACCGGCTCGCTCGCGCTCGGCGGCATGCTCGGTGCGATCGCGGTCGCGGTGAAGCACGAGATCGTGCTCGCGGTGATCGGCGGCCTGTTCGTGCTGGAGGCGGTCTCCGTCATCGTGCAGGTGGTGTCGTTCAAGATGACGGGAAAACGCATCTTCCGGATGGCGCCGATCCATCACCATTTCGAGCAGCTCGGCTGGACCGAGCCGCAGATCGTGATCCGGTTCTGGATCATCTCGGTGATGCTGGCGCTCGCCGGCTTGTCGACGCTGAAGCTGCGGTGATGATGGTCGCCGTGTTTCAATTTTGCTGTCATTCCGGGGCTCGCGAAGCGAGAACCCGGAATCTCGAGATTCCGGGTTCGACGCTAACGCGTCGCCCCGGAATGACAGGGGCCCAATCATGATCCCCGTCACGTCCTTTGCCGGCAAGACGGTCGCGGTGTTCGGCCTCGGCGGCTCGGGGCTCGCGTCCTGCCACGCGTTGAAGGCGGGAGGCGCCGAGGTGATCGCCGCCGACGACAGCGCCGAGAACGTCGCCAAGGCCGCGCAAGCGGGCTTCATCACGGCTGATCTGCGCAACGTCTCCTGGGCGAATTTCGCCGCACTTGTGCTCGCGCCCGGCGTGCCGCTGACCCACCCGGTGCCGCATTGGAGCGTGCTGAAGGCGCGCGAGGCCGCTATCGAGGTGATCGGCGACATCGAGTTGTTCTGCCGCGAGCGGCGCCGCCACGCGCCGGATGCGCCGTTCGTCGCCATCACCGGCACCAATGGTAAATCGACCACGACGGCTTTGATCGCGCACCTGACCAAAGTGGCCGGCTATGACACCCAGATGGGCGGCAATATCGGCACCGCGATCCTGTCGCTGGAGCCGCCGGGCATGGGCCGCGTCCACGTCATCGAGATGTCGTCCTACCAGATCGACCTCACGCCCTCGCTCGATCCCTCCGTCGGCATTCTGCTCAATGTCAGCGAGGACCACATCGATCGCCACGGCACCATCGCGCATTACGCTGCGGTGAAGGAACGCCTCGTTGCCGGTGTGCAGGCCGGCGGCACCGCGATCGTCGGCGTCGACGACGGTTTTTGCCGCGATATCGCCGACCGGCTCGATCGCACCGGCAAGAACGTCGTGCGTATCTCGGTCAGGAATCCGCTGGCCAGCGGCATCCATGTCGAGCATGGCAATATCGTGCGGACCTCCGGTGGTGCCCGCAGCGAAGTCGCCAAGCTCGGCGGCATCGGTTCTCTGCGCGGTCTGCACAATGCTCAGAACGCGGCGTGTGCGGCCGCCGCCGCGCTCGCGATGGGCATCAGCCTCGATGTCTTGCAGAACGGCCTGCGCAGCTTTCCGGGCCTTGCACATCGCATGGAGCAGGTCGGCCGCCGCGGCAACGTGCTGTTCGTCAACGACTCCAAGGGCACCAATGCAGACGCCACCGCGCACGCGCTGTCGTCCTTTTCGGACATCTTCTGGATCGCGGGCGGCAAGCCGAAGGCCGGCGGAATCACTGGCCTCACCGGCTACTTCCCGCGCATCCGAAAAGCCTATCTGATCGGCGAGGCCGCGCAGGAATTTTCCGGCACGCTCGGCACGCAGGTGCCGCACGAGATCAGCCAGACGCTCGACGTCGCCGTCGAGCAAGCCGCACGCGACGCGGAGGCGTCAGGCATCACCGACTCGGTCGTTCTGCTGTCGCCCGCCTGCGCCTCCTTCGACCAGTACCGCAATTTCGAGATCCGCGGCACCAGGTTCCGCGATCTGGCGCAGGCGCTGCCGGGTGTGAAGCCGGTGGTGTGAGGCGCGCTGCTGGTTCTTGCTCCGCTGTCGTCGTCCGGCTTGACCGGGCGACCCAGTATTCCAGAGGCGGCGCTTGAGCCGAGGGGCTGCGGCGTACTGGATGCCCCGGTCAAGCCGGGGCATGACAGGTGTTTTGCGGCGACGGCTGAGATCATCTCCAGTCATCCGCGTTTCCTTAACCCTGCGGTAACCAACCTCGGCGACCAATGGACCGACCTCTGTCCGAAAGCGGCCGCCATGCTCTCCCGTGAAGAACGCACCCCCTTTTCCGAGTGGTGGTGGACCGTCGACAAGCCGCTGATGGGTGCCATCCTGGCGCTGATGCTGACCGGTGTGATCCTGTCGCTGGCGGCGAGCCCGCCCGTTGCGACCCGCATCGGGCTCGATCCCTTCCACTTCTTCAGCCGCCACGTGCTGTTCCTGGTGCCGTCCTGCATCGTGCTGCTCGGGGTCTCCTTCCTGTCGCCGCGCGCGATCCGCCGCAGCGCGCTGATCATCTTCGCGGTCAGCATCGTCCTGATCGTGCTGACGCTCGCGATCGGCCCCGAAGTAAAGGGCTCGCGGCGCTGGATCACGCTGCTTGGCCTCAACATCCAGGCCTCCGAAATCGCAAAACCGTCGTTCGTCGTCATGGCCGCCTGGCTGTTCGCGGAATCCACCAGGCGGCCAGAAATGCCGGCAACCTCGATGGCGCTGGTGCTGCTCTTGATGCTGGTTTCGCTTCTGGTGATGGAACCGGATTTCGGCCAGACCATGCTGATCTTGATGGTGTGGGGCTCGCTGTTCTTCATCGCGGGCATGCGGATGATCTGGGTGTTCGGGCTCGCCGGCCTCGGCGCCGCCGGACTGTTCAGCGCCTACCTTTTTGTTCCTCACGTCGCCGGCCGCATCAAGCGCTTCATGAATCCGGCCTCGGGCGACACCTTTCAGGTCGATACCGCGATGGAAGCCTTCTACAACGGCGGCTGGTTCGGGCTCGGGCCGGGCGAGGGCATCGCCAAGCGCAGCCTGCCGGACAGCCACACCGACTTCGTGTTCGCGGTTGCCGCCGAAGAGTTCGGCATCATCCTGTGCCTCGCAATGCTGGCACTGTTTGCTTTCGTCGTCATCCGCACGCTGTCGCGCGCCTATGCCAACGAAGACATGTTCTCGCGCTTCGCGGCCTCGGGGCTTGCGATCCTGTTCGGCGTGCAGGCCGCGATCAACATGTCGGTCAATCTCCAGCTCATCCCCGCCAAGGGCATGACGCTGCCCTTCATCTCCTATGGCGGCTCCTCGATCGTGTCGCTGGCCTATGGTGTCGGCATGATGCTGGCGCTGACGCGGCTGCGCCCGCGCACCGAGGTCGAGGCAAGCGGCCACGCCGAGGCGATGCGCAGCTACGCGTGATTGCTCTCGTGTCCCTGACAAGCGAAGCGCAGATCCGGGACCCAGAATGCCGCAGCCATGGGCCCCGGTTCAGCAGCGCACCACGCCGCGAAGGGCGGCGCGCTGCGCTGCGCCCGGGGCACGAGCACCGGCTCGCAATGGCGGGAAAGTCCCTGTAAAACTCCTCTCCATGGACACCTCCCCCCTGATTCTTCTCGCCGCGGGCGGCACCGGCGGCCATCTGTTTCCGGCCGAGGCGCTCAGCGTCGAGCTGATCCGGCGCGGATTCCGTGTCCGCCTCGTCACCGACGAGCGCGCGCTGCGCTACAGTGGGCTGTTCACCAAGGACATGATCGACGTCGTCTCGAGCGAGACTGCGCGTGGACGCAATCCGCTGCAGCTCGCCTATGCCGGCCTGACGCTCGCGGCCGGCACGCTGTCCGCCTACAGCTTGATCAAGCGATTGAAGCCGGTCGCTGTCGTCGGCTTCGGTGGCTATCCGACGCTGCCGCCGCTGGTCGCGGCAAAATTCGCGGGCGTGCCCGGCATCATCCATGACGCCAATGCGGTGCTCGGCCGCGCCAACCGGTTCCTGTCGAGCCGCGTCCGCGCCATCGCCACTTCATTGCCTGGCGTGCTCGATCGCGATCCGGCGCTATCAGGCAAGACCACGACGGTCGGCACGCCGATGCGTCCGGCGATTCTCGCCGCAGCTGGCGTGCCATACGCTGCGCCTGAAGTGAACGGCCCGCTGCGGCTGCTCGTCGTCGGCGGCAGCCAGGGCGCGCGCATCATGGCCGACATCGTGCCGGGCGCGATCGAGCGCCTCGAGCCCGAACTGTGGGGCCGGCTCGTCCTCACCCAGCAGGTGCGTGACGAGGACATGGCGCGCGTGCGTGCGGTCTACGACAGGCTGAAGATCAAGGCCGAGCTTGCGCCGTTTTTCACCGATCTACCGGCACGGCTGGCCTCCAACCATCTGGTGGTGTCGCGCTCAGGCGCGGGCACCGTGGCCGAACTCGCCGCGATCGGGCGGCCCTCGATCCTGGTGCCGCTACCGGGCGCAATCGACCAGGACCAGTTCGCCAATGCCGGCGTGCTGGCCAAAGTCGACGGTGCGATCCGCATTCCGCAGACCGAGTTTTCCTCCGATCGCCTCGCCGCCGAGATCTCCGCCTTCGCCGCCGAGCCCGCGCGCCTTGCCGCCATGGCGCAGGCCGCCCGCGGCGCCGGCCGGCTCGATGCGGCTGAGCGGCTGGCCGATCTGGTGGCCAAAATCGCGGGAATCTGACGCGAAAAAGCCCTTGTCTTCGCCTTCTAAAGCGGGGCATCCAGTAGGAAAGGCGCGCGGCTGATTTGCCGTGACCTTCGCCAGATGCCGCCTTCTCCGGCGGCGAGGTCAGGGAATAGAGCATGAGACTGCCGCGCGAGATCGGACCCATCCACTTCGTCGGGATCGGCGGGATCGGCATGAGCGGCATCGCCGAAGTGCTGCTCAATCTCGGCTATTCCGTGCAGGGGTCCGACGCCTCCGACAATTACAATCTTGACCGCCTGCGCAAGAACGGCGCGAGGGTCTCGGTCGGCCACAAGGCGGAGAACGTCGACGGCGCCGAGGTCGTCGTGGTCTCCACCGCGATCAAGCGCGACAATCCGGAACTGACCGCGGCGCGCGAACGGCGTATCCCTGTGGTGCGCCGCGCCGAGATGCTGGCCGAGCTGATGCGGCTGAAGAGCTGCGTTGCCATCGCCGGCACCCACGGCAAGACCACCACGACCACGATGGTCGCGACGCTGCTCGACGCCGGCGGCCTCGATCCCACCGTGATCAACGGGGGCATCATCAACGCCTACGGCTCCAACGCGCGTCTCGGTGCGGGCGACTGGATGGTAGTCGAAGCCGACGAGAGCGACGGCACGTTCCTGAAGCTGCCGACCGAGGTCGCGATCGTCACCAATGTCGATCCCGAGCATCTCGATCACTTCAAGACCTTCGAGGCGGTGCAGGACGCATTCCGCCATTTCGTCGAGAACCTGCCATTCTACGGCTTTGCCGTGATGTGCATCGATCATCCCGTAGTGCAGACTCTCGTCGGCAAGATCGAGGATCGGCGCATCATCACCTATGGCGAGAATCCGCAGGCCGATGTGCGCTTCGTCGACCTCACCCCGATGGGCGGCGGATCGAAGTTCAAGGTTGCCTTCCGCGATCGCAAGACGGGCGCCGTGCACGAGATCTCCAATCTCATGCTGCCGATGCCGGGACGCCACAATGCCTCCAACGCGACGGCCGCGATTGCGGTCGCGCGCGAGCTCGGCGTGTCGGACGAGGCAATCCGCAAGGCGATCGCCGGCTTCGGCGGCGTCAAGCGCCGCTTCACCAAGACCGGAGAATGGAACGGCGTCACCGTCATCGACGATTACGGCCATCATCCGGTCGAGATCGCGGCGGTGCTGAAGGCGGCGCGGGAATCCACCAACGGCAAGATCGTCGCCGTCGTGCAGCCGCATCGCTATACCCGTCTGCAGTCGCTGTTCGAGGAATTCTGCACCTGCTTCAACGACGCCGATGCGGTGATCGTCGCCGAGGTCTACGCAGCAGGCGAGACGCCGATCGAGGGCATCGACCGCGACCATTTCGCCGCGGGCCTGCGCGCCCACGGCCACCGCGAGGTCATCCCGCTGTCGACGGCGTCCGATCTCGCTGGCATCGTCAAGGGCGTGGCGAAGTCGGGCGATCTCGTCGTGTGCCTTGGCGCCGGCAACATCACGCAATGGGCATATGCGCTGCCCGGCGAATTGAAGGCGCTGGGGTAGGGCAGTGGGCTTCCCCGACATCACACCCGACCTCAAAGCCGCGATGCCCGATCTTCGCGGTCGGCTGCTGGCGAACCAGTCGCTGGCCGAGCTCACCTGGTTTCGCGTCGGCGGTCCGGCGCAGGTGCTGTTCACGCCGGCGGACGAGGACGATCTCGCCTACTTCCTCGCGCATCTCGCAAGCGACATTCCCGTCTATGTCGTCGGCGTCGGCTCCAACCTGATCGTGCGCGACGGCGGCATGGCTGGCGTGGTGGTCCGTCTGGCGCCGCGCGCCTTCGGCGAGGCGAGCGCGAGCGGCGATGTCGTCACCGCGGGCGCGGCCGCGCTCGACAAGCGCGTGGCGGAAGTCGCCGCGTCCGCCAATATCGGCGGGCTCGAATTCTATTTCGGCATTCCCGGCACGATCGGCGGCGCGTTGCGCATGAATGCGGGCGCCAATGGCGGCGAGACCAGGGACGTGTTGATCGAGGCCCGAGGCGTCGGGCGCGACGGCGCGAAGCACGTCTTCTCCAATGCCGACATGAAGTTCGTCTACCGCAACAGCGGCGTCGATCCCTCGATCATCTTCACCTCCGCGCGTTTCCGCGGTGAGATCAGGGATGCCGAGGCGATCCGCGCGCGCATGGCGGAAGTGCAAACCCATCGCGAGACCGCGCAGCCGATCCGCGAAAAGACCGGCGGCTCGACCTTCAAGAATCCGCCCGGCCATTCCGCCTGGAAGCTGGTCGATGCTGCCGGCTGCCGCGGCCTGCGCGTCGGCGGTGCCGAGGTCTCCGAGATGCATTGCAATTTCCTGATCAACACGGGTGACGCCACCGCGCACGACATCGAGACGCTGGGCGAGACCGTGCGTGAACGGGTGAAGGCAAATTCCGGAATTGAGCTACACTGGGAAATCAAGCGGATCGGAATTCCCGCGTGAGTGTCATTCCGGGGCTCGCGAAGCGAGAGCCCGGAATCTCGAGATTCCGGGTTCGATGCTTCGCATCGCCCCCGGAATGACGAACACAGACAGGTGACGGACCAAAGAACATGCGCATCACCATCCTTTTCGGCGGCTCCAATCGCGAACGTCTGGTTTCGGTCGCCTCAGCCCAGGCGCTGCATCAGGCGCTGCCCGAGGCCGATCTCTGGTGGTGGGATGTGGAGGACAAGGTGCATGTCGTGCAGTCCAGACAGCTGCTCGAACATGCCCGCCCATTCGAGGACGAGTTCAAGCCGGGCACGTCAGGCATTCCGTTGCAGCAGGCGCTCGACCAGGCCAGGGCGGAGAACCGCGTGCTGGTGCTCGGCCTGCACGGCGGGCGCGCCGAGAACGGCGAATTGCAGGTGATGTGCGAGGCGCGCGGCGTGCCGTTCACCGGATCGGGCTCGGCCTCCTCGCATCTCGCGTTCGACAAGTTCGCGGCCAAACATTTCGCCGCGCTCGGCGGCGTGTCGCCGCCGGCCAACATTGCGCTGGACCAGATCGACGAGGCCTTCGCCGAATACGGCCGGCTGATCGCAAAGCCCGCCAGGGATGGCTCGAGCTACGGCCTGATCTTCGTTAACGCCAGGCAGGATCTCGTCGCCGTCCGCAATGCCGCCAAGCACGAAGAGTACGTGATCGAGCCCTACATCGCTGGCGTCGAGGCGACCTGCGGCGTGCTGGAGCGGCCGGATGGCTCGATCATCTCGCTGCCGCCGATCGAGATCATTCCGGGCGAGGGCAGTTTCGACTACGCGGCAAAATATCTTTTGAAGTCGACCCAGGAGATCTGTCCCGGCCGCTTCGCACCCGAAATCACCGCCGCGCTGAAGCAGCAGGCGATGCTGGCGCACCGGGCGATGTCCTGTTCCGGCTATTCCCGTTCGGACTTCATCGTCTCGGACAAGGGGCTGGTCTATCTCGAAACCAACACGCTACCCGGCCTGACCAAGTCCTCGCTCTACCCCAAGGCGCTGAAGGCCGAGGGGATCGAGTTCGTCGACTTCCTGCGCGGCCTGGTCGAGCTCGCCGTGGCCGGTGTGCGAAAATAATTAGGACTGGTTAACGGCCAAACTGGCGAAACGGGCGGTTTTGGAACCCAAAACCGGTAAAATGCCGGATATTGCGGCATAAATGCCTCACAGGCCTCGGCAAAAAGCTCACGTCGTTAACGAACTTTACCTTTTGTTTACCAGGACGTCCGAAGGTTAACGCTGGCGGCGCATATGACGCTTTGGCTGCCGGCGCGTGGACCGTTGCGGGTGTTGTCACCCCCAGCGAACGCTCTGAAGGGGAGAGGTTTTCTTCTGCTGAAGACCAGCACCCGGCCCGGCAAGTCCGAGACGTCATGTTCGCCAGGACCCGCGCGATGTCGCGGGCAAACTGTTGACGAGCTCGTGCAATGGATGGAGCAGGAAGCCTCACTCGGTCGCTTTTCAGATCGCTGAGGCCCCAAGCTGACCTGAAGGCGGCCGCTATCGGAGCGGTCGTGCTTCTGCGCGAGTGGGTGCAGGACAAGCGTCTGGAACGAGTTCACGGCGCGCGTGCTGCAGCCGAGGAAAAGATTAAAGCCAAAGCCCGGGCCAAAGCCGTCATCGAACGCGAGCCTCCGCCGCGGTTGGTCGCGCTGGTCGAGCGCTATCTGCCGCGCCGGGTCGGGATCAGCATGACGGTGCTGCTCCTGATCGGAAGCTGCGGCTTCGGTATCGTCAAAGGCGGCCATCTCCAGGATTTCATCACGGCGGTCAACGACACCCGTAACGCGCTGGCCAATTCCGCCGGCTTCCGCATCACCTCCGTCGTGATCAACGGCCGCAAGCAGCTCAGCCAGGACGAGATCCTTGCGATCGGCGGCGTCAGCGGCCGATCCTCGCTGCTGTTCCTCGACGCCGACGCCGTGCGCGACAAGCTCAAGGCCAATCCCTGGATCGCGGATGCGACCGTGCTGAAGCTGTATCCCGGCCAGCTCATGATCGAGCTCACCGAGCGCAAGGCGTTCGCACTGTGGCAGGAGGCCGGCCGGCTCTCCGTCATCGCCGATGACGGCGCCGTGCTCGAACCCTATGTCTCGCGCCGCTTCCTGTCGCTGCCGCTCGTGGTCGGCAAGGGTGCCGAGACGCAGGCTCGCGATTTCCTCGCTTTGCTGGCGCGCTATCCGCAGGTCAATTCCATCACCAAGGCCGCGATCTTCGTCGGGGAGCGGCGCTGGAACCTGAGGCTCAAGGACGGCCTGGACATCCGCCTGCCCGAACAAGACGTCGGCAACGCGCTTGCGATGCTGTCCAGGCTCGACAAGGAGGACAAGCTGTTCTCCCGCGACATCGTCGCGGTCGACCTGCGCCTGCCCGATCGGCTGGTGGTGCAGCTGTCCGAGGACGCCGCCAAGGCGCGCGACGATTTGTTCAAGGACAAGAAGAAGAAAAAGGCCGGGGACGCTGCATGACCGGTCTTGATCGCACCCAGACACCGAAGACGCGCCCGATGCCGCACAAGCGCGGCGGCCTCGTCGCCTGCCTCGACATCGGCACCAGCAAAATCGCCTGCATGATCGCGCGGCTGAAGCCGTCGGCGCCGAGCGAAGCCCTGCGCGACCGGACCCATGCGGTGGAGCTGATCGGCTACAGCCAGATCCAGTCCCGCGGCATGAAGGCCGGCGCCGTGATCGATCTCGGCGAATGCGAGCAGGCGGTGCGACAGGCCGTCGGGCTTGCGGAGAAAATGGCCAAGGTGCGGGTCGAGTCCGTGCTGCTGTCGGTGTCCGGCGGCCGGCTCTCCGGTCAGCTGGTCGAAGCTGCGGCCGACATCCGCGGCGGCGCCGTGACGCCGGCCGATGTCAGCCGGGTCACCTCCACCGGCATGCGCCACGCCACCGGCGAAGGCCGCACCGTGCTGCACGCGCTGCCGATCGGCTACACGCTCGACGGCGTCAAGGGCATCCGCGATCCCCGCGGGATGGTCGCGCATCAGTTCGGCATCGACATGAATGTCGTCACTTGCGACGCCACGGTGGCGCGGAACCTGATGCTGGCGGTGGAACGCTGCCACATCAACGTCGAAGCCATGGCGGCAAGTCCCTATGTGGCAGGCTTGTCGGTGCTGACCGACGACGAGGCCGACCTCGGCGCTGCCGTCGTCGAGATGGGCGCGGGCACCACCACGATCGCGGTCTTTTCCGGCGGCCGCTTCGTGCATGCCGCGGGTTTTGCGGTCGGCGGGCAACACATCACGATGGATCTGGCGCGCGGACTCTCCGCGACCATTGCCGATGCCGAGCGAATCAAGACGTTATACGGGACCGTCATCACCGGCGGATCGGACTCGCGTGAGCTGATGTCTGTACCGACAGCCGGTGACGAGCAGGATCTGCCGCAGATCGTCTCCCGCGCTACCATCGCCAACATCGTCAAGCATCGTGCCGAGGAAGTCTTCGAAATGGTTCGGGACAAGCTGAAGGATTCGCCCTTCGCCTCGGAGCCCAACGGCCGCGTCGTGCTCTCAGGCGGGGCCTCGCAGCTCACCGGTCTCGTTGAGCTCGGAACGCAGATTCTCGGCCGGCCCGTGCGGGTCGGACGTCCGCTCGGTTTCGGCCGGCTGCCCAACGAGGCGAAGAACGCCGCCTTCGCGGTGCCGGCCGGACTGCTCGTCTACCCGCAATATGTTCACCACGAACATGTCGAACCGCGGCATACGCGGCAGCAGGTCAGGACGGGGACCGGCGGGTATTTCGGAAAGGTCGGACGATGGCTACGCGAGGGCTTCTGATGACTCCTTCCCGCAATATTCGATTTTCACCAACTCCCGCGGCCGCCGGCCGGGGCGAACCCACGCGCGCGTGATCGAGAGGCAAACATGACCATCAGCATCAATGTTCCTGATATTCACGAACTGAAGCCCCGCATCACCGTGTTCGGCGTCGGCGGCGCCGGTGGTAACGCCGTCAACAATATGATCACGGCGGGCCTCCAGGGCGTCGACTTCGTGGTCGCCAACACCGACGCGCAGGCGCTGACGATGTCGAAGGCGCAGCGCATCGTGCAGATGGGCACGGCGGCCACGCAAGGGTTGGGCGCAGGTTCGCAGCCGGTCGTCGGCGCGGCCGCAGCCGAAGAGGTGATGGACGAGCTCCGCGACCATCTCTCGGGCGCCAACATGGTGTTCGTCACCGCCGGCATGGGCGGCGGCACCGGCACCGGTGCGGCTCCCGTGATCGCCAAGATCGCGCGCGAGATGGGCATCCTCACCGTCGGCGTCGTGACCAAGCCCTTCCACTTCGAGGGCGGCCGCCGCATGCGCACCGCGGAAGCGGGCATCAACGAGCTGCACAAGGTCGTCGATACGCTGCTGATCATCCCGAACCAGAACCTGTTCCGGGTCGCCAACGAGAAGACCACCTTCGCCGACGCCTTCGCGATGGCCGACCAGGTGCTCTATTCGGGCGTTGCCTGCATCACCGACCTCATGGTGAAGGAAGGCCTGATCAATCTCGACTTCGCCGACGTCCGCGCCGTCATGCGCGAGATGGGCAAGGCGATGATGGGCACGGGCGAAGCCTCCGGCGACAAGCGCGCGCTGACCGCCGCCGAAGCCGCGATCGCCAACCCGCTGATCGACGATAGCTCGATGAAGGGCGCCAAGGGCCTCCTGATCTCCATCACCGGCGGCAAGGATCTCACTTTGTTCGAGGTCGACGAAGCTGCGACCCGCATCCGCGAGGAAGTCGACCAGGACGCCAACATCATCGTCGGCGCCACCTTCGACGAAGCCCTCGACGGCCTGATCCGCGTCTCGGTCGTCGCGACCGGCATCGAACAGGCCGCGATCGCGCGCAACAGCCAGGCCACCAGCGCTCCCGTCGCGAATCCTGCTCCGCAGGCGCAGCAGGCTCCCGCTGCTCCGGCCGCGGCTGCCGAGAGCCGTCTTGCCGATCTGACCGCACGGCTGCGCGCCGACAATCAGCGCATGGCCGAGCGCGCCCAGAAGTTCGAAGCGCAGACCCCGGCCGCCGGAACGGGTCAGTTTGCCGCCGCTCCCACGGCTCCGCGTCCGAACGTAGAGCGCGCTGCGCTTGCCGCCATCGCCGCCGCCGTTGCCGACGTACCGCAGGCTCCCGCGCCGATGCAGACCTATGGCGACGTCACCGTGCGGCCGATCGCGCAGAAGCCCACGCTGTTCCCGGAGCCCGAGCAGGCGCCGATGGCCATGCATGAGCCCATGACGCCGGAAACCTTCATCCCGCCGCAGGCCGAGCGTGCGCCGGTCCGCACACCGCGGATGCCGCGGATCGAGGAACTTCCGATGCCGGCCCAGGCTGAGCTTCGCCAGGCCCGCGGCGAGGTCGAGGAAGAGACCCCGCAGAAGACCCGGCTGTCGCTGCTGCAGCGCCTCGCCAATGTCGGCCTCGGCCGTCGTGACGAGGAGAGCGAAGCGCCGATCGCGGCCCGCACCGCCGGTCCCGCGATGCCGCCGTTGCCCGATCGCCGCCCCCAGAAGACCGTGGCGCAGCAAATCGCTTCCGCCGAGCCGGTGTCCGAGTATGCCCGTCGTCCCGCGCCGCAGGGCCTGGACATGCACGGCCGTCCCGCGCCTGTTGCCCCGGCGCCACAGGGAGACGACCATCTTGATATCCCGGCCTTCCTGCGACGGCAGGCGACCTGAGGATTGTTACAATAAGGCAGACGAAAAAAGGTCCCGGCGGGAAGCTTGCCGGGACCTTTTCTTTTGCCCCGTGCATACCCGGATTGCGTAGCCAAGCAACTGATTTTAAATAATTAATTACATATTCGATGGTTCAGTAAAACTACCGAAAACGGTCCCGAACTCCGGTCCAATTTGGTTAAGCCTTGGCGCTAATACGGCGGGTTTGGGGTAACAATCGGTAAAAAAGCGTGAGTTGGCGCTGTTTGAGGCAGTGACTATGGTTTGCCGTGACTTGGGGATACGGATTCGGAAGCGAGCGGTCTCAGCCGCTCAGTCGGGTTCAGTATAAGTCGCGGTGGTCGTAGTGGGGCGGTTCCTGATGAAATTTAGCCGGCAAACAACGCTTCGTGCGCAAGCCAGTGTGGCAGGCGTCGGCGTTCATTCCGGTCTTCCCGTCACGCTCACGCTTGGACCCGCGCCTGTCGACGCGGGCTTTGTTTTTATCCGCACCGGGCTTGAGGGAAGCGACCGCGAAGTTCAGGCCACCGCCGAGCAGGTGATCGCGACCGATTTCGCCACCGTCCTCGGTGATCGCGACGGTCCGCTGGTTTCCACCGCCGAGCATGTGCTTGCTGCACTGCGGGGCATGGGCGTCGACAACGCAATCATCGAGATCGACGGGCCGGAAGTGCCGATCATGGACGGCAGCGCCGCGGCCTTCGTTGCGGCGATCGACCAGGCCGGCATCGTGACCCAGCCGGCACAGCGCCGCTTCGTTCAGGTTTTGAAGCCGATCTCGGTCAAGATCGGCGACTCCTTCGGCGAGATCCGGCCCTATGCCGACGGGTTCCGCGCCGAGGTCGAGATTAACTTCACGAATCCTGTCATCGGCCAGCAGAGCTACGCCTTCGACCTCAACCCGGAGCGTTTCCGCCGCGAAGTCGGCCGGGCCCGGACTTTCGGTCTGATGTGCGACGTTGCGCGGCTCTGGAGCGCCGGCTATGCGCTCGGCGCCTCCTTCGACAATACCGTCGTGTTCGACGAGGAGCGGCTGCTCAACACCGAAGGCCTGCGCTACGCCGACGAATGCGCCCGCCACAAGGTGCTGGACGTGATTGGTGACCTTGCTCTGGCGGGTCTGCCGCTGCTCGGCGCCTACCGCTCGGTTCGTGGCGGCCACAAGCTCAATCACGCCGTCCTGACCGCGCTGCTCGCCGACCGCACCGCCTGGCGGGTGGTCGAGGGCGAAGCAGCCCGCCGCACCACGCGTCCGGTGGCCGAAACCGGTCGCGGCATCGTCGGTGGCCGGGTCGCCGCGGTCTACGGGCCAGACGTTTCCTAAAAGAGAGACGGATCCTGAAGCGAACGTTTCCTAAAAGAGAGACGGGTCCTGAACAGACCCGTCGCCACAGGCGTTTGGCGGCGGCTTTCCCCGGGAAACTCCTGGTAACGATGATCGGCTAGGATTGCGGCGCGTTCGCCTTAATCCGGGCGGAATGCCTGCCTATCCGGGTTGGTTGAAGATCGTTTTTCGGTTACACCGGCGTGGTCGCACGGCAGGCACCACGGCTATATTTCGCGCCCAGGACGGGGTTCATGGGCTGGCGGACACCGCACCACAGGGCGTCAGGGCAATACTCATGTCGGCACAGCGTATGACGCGCGGATATCGTCAAGTTCCGTCTCGAGAAGTCTCGTCTCGAGTCCGCGGGCTGCTTCAGGTTGTCGCCCTCTTCGTGCTCGCGCTGCCGCTGGCCGGCTGCGGCACCGGCGCGCTTTGGGACAAGTTCACCGCCAAGGACGACACCTTCGTCGAGGAGCCCGCTGACAAGATCTACAATGAGGGCCTGTACCTCATGAACGAGAAGAAGGACATGAAGGCGGCGAACAAAAAGTTCGAAGAGGTCGACCGCCAGCATCCTTATTCCGACTGGGCCCGCAAATCGTTGTTGATGTCGGCCTACGCGTCCTACCAGGGCGGCGATTATGACAGTTGCATCGGCGCCGCCACCCGCTACGTCACGCTGCATCCCGGCAGCCCGGATGCGGCCTACGCGCAATATCTGATTGCCGCCTCGCATTACGACCAGATTCCGGACATCAGCCGCGACCAGACCCGCACCGAGAAGGCGATCGCCTCGCTGGAAGAGGTGGTGCGCAAATATCCGACCTCCGAATATGCGACCTCGGCCAAGGCCAAGATCGAAGGTGCGCGCGACCAGCTCGCCGGCAAGGAAATGAACGTCGGCCGCTATTACGCGCAGAAGCGCGACTACACGGCGGCGATCAACCGCTACAAGGCCGTGGTGACGCAGTACCAGACCACCCGCCATGTCGAGGAGGCGCTGTACCGCCTGACCGAGGCCTATATGGCGATCGGCATCGTCGGCGAGGCCCAGACGGCTGCCGCCGTGCTCGGGCACAATTTTCCTGACAGTCGCTGGTACAAGGACGCCTATAATCTTGTAAAATCAGGCGGTCTCGAACCGAGCGAGAATCAGGGGTCCTGGATTAGCAAGACCTTCAAGAAAATGGGTCTCGGCTAGGAAATAGAGTTCCATGCTGGCGCGTCTGTCGATCCGTGACATCGTCCTGATCGAACGGCTCGATATCGAATTCGCAACCGGCCTCGCGGTTTTGACCGGCGAGACCGGTGCGGGCAAATCCATCCTGCTCGATGCCTTTGCGTTGGCGCTCGGCGGCCGCGGCGATGCCGGCCTCGTGCGCCACGGCGCGGAGCAGGGGCAGGTTACTGCCGTGTTCGATATCCCCAAGAATCACCCTGCAGCGAAGATCCTCGCGGAGAACGGGCTGGAGGATACCGGCGAGATGATTCTCCGCCGGGTCCAGCTCGCCGACGGCCGCACCCGCGCCTTCATCAACGACCAGGCGATCAGCGTGCAGACGCTGAAGGCGGTCGGTGCTGCCCTGGTCGAGATCCACGGCCAGCACGACGAGCGCGCGCTGGTCGATGCCGCCACCCACCGCCGCCTGCTCGACGCCTTCGCCGGTCTCGAAAAGGATGTCTCGGCGGTCGAGGCGCTCTGGGACGCCCGCCGCACCGCCAACACCGCGCTGGAGGAGCATCGCGCCGGCATGGAGCGCGCTGCGCGCGAAGCCGATTACCTCCGTCACGCCTCCGACGAATTGAAGCAGCTCGCGCCCAGGGATGGCGAGGAGACCTCGCTGGCGTCCCGTCGGACCACCATGATGCAGGGCGAGAAGATCGCCTCCGACCTGCGCGAGGCGCAGGAGGCGGTCGGCGGCCACCATTCGCCGGTCGCCTCGCTCTCGGCCGCCGTGCGCCGGCTGGAGCGCCGCGGCGTCAACGCGCCGGCGCTGGTCGAGCCCGCGGTGAGGGCGATCGACATCGCGATCAACGCGCTGGAGGAAGCCGACCAGCATCTGCAGGCGGCGCTTGCCGCGACCGATTTCGATCCCTCAGAGCTCGAACGCATCGAGGAGCGCCTGTTCGCGTTGCGCGCCGCCTCGCGCAAATATTCGACGCCGGTCGACGGGCTCGCCGCGCTTGCCGCCAGATATGCCGCCGATGTCGTTCTGATCGATGCCGGCGCCTCACGGCTGAAGAAGCTGGACCAGGCCGCGATCGAGGCCGATGCGCGCTATGCGGCGGCGGCCAAGAAGCTGTCGATGGCGCGGCAGAAATCCGCGGAGAAGCTCAACAAGGCGGTCAATGCCGAGCTCGCGCCGCTCAAGCTCGAACGCGCCAAGTTCATGACCCAGGTCCAGACCGACGAGGCAGCTCCAGGGCCGCAAGGGTTCGACCGCGTCGAGTTCTGGGTGCAGACCAACCCGGGCACCAAGCCAGGGCCGATGATGAAGGTCGCCTCCGGCGGCGAGCTGTCGCGTTTCCTGCTGGCGCTGAAGGTCGTGCTGTCCGACCGCGGCTCGGCGCCGACTTTGGTGTTCGACGAGATCGACACCGGCGTCGGCGGCGCGGTCGCGGACGCGATCGGCGGACGGCTGGCGCGGCTCGCCGGCAAGGTCCAGGTGATGGCCGTGACGCACGCCCCGCAGGTCGCCGCCCGTGCCGACCAGCATCTGCTGATCTCCAAGGACGCGCTGGACAAGGGCAAGCGCGTCGCCACCCGCGTCAATGCGCTCGCCGCCGACCACCGCCGCGAGGAGATCGCGCGGATGCTCGCCGGCGCCGAGATCACCGCCGAGGCGAGGGCTGCCGCGGACCGGCTGCTCAAGGCGGCGAGCTAGTACGACTCTCATGGCACAAAAGCGAAGCAACTATAATAAAGCCATCGCGCTAAATTACATTGCCGACGATTGGCTTCTCGTTGATCCGCATCTTCGAAAAGCTCAATTGGTCGCCATTCTTAATTCTTTTGAAGACGAGCACTTACATGAAGTCTTTGCCTTTCATCAAAGACTGCATGAGTTGGATGCAGACGAGAAACGGAAGGCACTCATAAGTCTGCCAAAAGCCTTCGAAAAAGAAACTTCGATGATGCTGCGGGCTTACACTGAGGAGATCGAGAGGGCGAAGCACGCCTACTATAACTTGGACAAGCCGATCCTGCTGGACGCAGATTACGATGTCCTAGAGAAGCTGCTTATCAGTACATGGAAGCAACAGAAGCGATGGAAGGAATACTTCGATCGAATAAAGGTCGTTGGAGCGAAGCCCTCTGGGCGCTTTGCGAAGGTGCAGCATGTCGTGCCCATGCTCTCGCTCAGCAATGCCTTCAGCGACGAGGATGTGACGGAATTCGTCGGCCGCGTCCGGCGTTTCCTCAAGCTCGATGACGATGAGATTCCGGCGCTAGTCGCCGAGCCCAAGATCGACGGACTGTCACTGTCGCTGCGCTACCAAGACGGCGAACTGGTTCGTGCCGCGACCCGTGGCGATGGATTCACCGGCGAGGACGTGACCGAGAATGTCCGCACCATCAAGGACGTTCCGCACACGCTGAAGGGCCGACACATCCCCGCGGCCTGCGAACTGCGCGGCGAGGTCTATATACTCAAGAAGGATTTTATCGAGCTGAACAAGAAGCAGGCCGCCGCTGACGATACGGTCTTTGCCAATCCGCGCAATTCGGCGGCAGGTTCGTTGCGCCAGAAGGACGTCTCGGTCACGGCATCGCGGCCATTGAAGTTCTTTGCCTACACTTGGGGCGAGATGAGCGAACGGCCGGCGGAGACGCAGCATGGCATGCTGGAGTGGATGGACAAGGCAGGATTCGTGGTCAATCCGCTGACCCGAGTGTGCAAGAGCGTCGACGACGTCCTAAAGTTCTACAGCAAGATCGGCGAGGACCGCGCCTCGCTTGGCTATGATATCGACGGTGTGGTCTATAAGGTCGATCGGCTTGACTGGCAGGACCGGCTCGGTTTCGTCTCTCGTAGCCCGCGCTGGGCGATCGCCCACAAGTTCGCGGCCGAGCAGGCGACGACGGCTCTCAATGGTATTGATATCCAGGTCGGCCGCACCGGCGCGATGACGCCGGTCGCTCGGCTCGAGCCGGTGACGGTCGGTGGCGTCGTCGTTTCGAATGCTACGCTGCACAACGAGGATTACATAAAGGGGATTGGCAACGACGGTAACCCGCTTCGCGATGGCGTCGATCTCCGCGTCGGCGATACCGTTGTTGTCCAGCGCGCCGGCGATGTCATCCCTCAGGTCGTCGGCGTAGTCATGGACAAGCGGCCGAAGAGCGCCAAACCTTACAAATTTCCAGAGACCTGTCCGGTGTGTGGCAGCCATGCCGTCCGCGAAGAGGGCGAGGCGGTGCGCCGCTGCACCGGCGCGCTGATCTGCCCGGCGCAGGCGGTGGAGCGGCTCAAGCATTTCGTCTCGCGCCTCGCATTCGATATCGACGGGCTTGGCGAGAAGCAGATCCAGGAATTTTATCAGGAGGGCATTGTGATGTCGCCGGTCGACATCTTTACGCTCCGGGAACGCGACAAGCGGTCGGTTAAGAAGTTGATGGAACGTGAAGGCTACGGCGAGACGTCGGTACGCAACTTGTTCGACGCGATCGACGCCCGACGCAATATCGAGTTGCATAGACTGATCTTCGCTCTCGGTATTCGCCACGTCGGCGAGGGCAACGCCAAGCTATTGGCCCGGCACTACGCCACGATCGAAAATTTCCGCGGTGCGATGCTGGCCGCCGCGACAGGCCTTGGCAAGGAAGAGAACAATACGGAGGCGTATCAGGACCTCAACAACATCGGCGGAATTGGCAAAATCGTGGCCGATGCGGTGGTCGAGTTCTTCGCCGAACCCCGTAACGTCAAGGCGCTCGGCGAATTGCTTGGCGAGATCGAGGTGAAGCCCGCCGAACAGCCGCGCAAGAGCTCGCCGGTCTCGGACAAGACGGTCGTGTTCACGGGGTCGCTGACCAAGTTCACCCGCGACGAAGCCAAGGCAATGGCCGAGCGTCTTGGCGCCAAGGTCGCGGGCTCGGTCTCGAAGAAGACCGACTACGTCGTCGCGGGCGAGGACGCCGGCTCCAAGCTCACCAAGGCACGCGAGCATGGCGTCAAGGTGCTGACCGAGGACGAGTGGTTGGCGCTGATCGGGGAATGAGGGCTTCTTTCGTCATTGCGAGCGAAGCGAAGCAATCCAGAATTGAGCCTCCCCTAAATCGGTGGACACCTATAGCTTAGACAGCAAGAGGTGTCAGATGACGAAACGGCAGCGACGTTC